>NZ_JASDDA010000008.1:0-127417 GCF_030407645.1 Pseudoalteromonas sp. APC 3495
TTTTACTCGACTCACTGAGTAGCTCGTGCCTCGCTATGCGTTGCGCTCTGCCGTCTCAGTGGGGTCGCATTATAGGGCGAATCGATTTTAACGCAAGCGTTTTTAAAGGCTTTTTTGCATTTAATTTTTACCCCAAAGATACCCCACCTAGACACACACGTTACCCACAAAACCCTGTGGATAACTCATTTTTTTACGCTGTTTACTAAACTATTTACTGTGCTTGTGGTAAGTTGCGCCCGATATTTACAACTCGTTCACTAGGTAACGCACATGACAGATATAATAAATAGTATAAGTGGTCTCTTATGGGGTCATATTTTAGTGTACTTATTAATAGCAGCAGGGCTATTTTTTACAATACGTCTTGGTTTTATCCAATTTGTACAGTTTCCACATATGATTAAAGTCATGTTTCAAAGTCGTCAAGGCTCTGACGGCGGCATTTCTTCTTTCCAAGCATTTTGTACATCTTTAGCAGCCCGTGTTGGTACTGGTAATATGGCAGGTGTTGCCGTTGCACTTTATTTAGGTGGCGCAGGTGCTATTTTTTGGATGTGGTTAATTGCTTTAATTGGTATGGCTACTAGCTTTGCTGAAAGTACATTGGCACAAGCTTATAAAACACGAGATGAAGAAGGTAACTTCCGTGGTGGTCCGGCCTATTATATGGAGTACGGACTTGGTAAGCGTTGGATGGGTGTTGTCTTTTCATTGTGCTTAATTTTAGCCTTTGGTTTAGTTTTTAACGCAGTACAGTCAAATTCTATTGCTGCGGCTTTTGAAGTCGCCTTTGGTATACCTAACTATATAGTCGGTATCGCTCTTGTTATTGGTTCAGGTATTATTATATTTGGCGGTCTGAAAACCATTTCTCGATTTGCTGAATTAGCCGTTCCATTTATGGCTGCTGCTTACCTTGTGGTTGCACTTTATATATGTGCTGTAAATTACACTGAATTACCTGATGTATTTATGCATGTGATTAGAAGTGCTTTTGGTATTGAGCAAGCGGGTGCCGGTGCAATTGGTTATGGGGTAATGCAAGCGATGATCCAAGGGATCAAGCGCGGCTTGTTCTCAAACGAAGCCGGTATGGGTAGCGCTGCGAATGCTGCAGCAACGGCAACGCCAAACCCACCTCACCCTGCTTCACAGGGGTATGTACAAATGCTGGGTGTATTTGTAGATACTATTATTATTTGTACTGCAACTGCTGCTCTTATTTTATTATCAGAGCAATTAGTGCCAGGCTCAGATGTAACGGGTATAGCGCTTACACAAGCAGCCCTTGAAGAACATGTAGGCAGCTGGGGTGCCATATTTGTAGCAGTCGCTATTTTGTTTTTTGCTTTTACATCAATTGTAGCTAACTATTCTTATGCAGAAACGAACTTATTGTTTTTAGAGCATAACCATGCATCTGGCATGCTGATCTTCAGATTATTAGTGTTAGGTATGGTGATGTTTGGTGCCCTTGGTGAATTACCATTAGTGTGGACTCTAGCTGATGTGTCTATGGGCCTAATGGCGATTGTAAACGTAATCGCGCTATTTATGCTCTCAGGAGTTGTGGTATGGCTTGCCAAAGATTATAACGCTCAACGACGTGCTGGTAAGTTACCGACGTTTGATCCAAGTAAAAACAACAAGCTTAATAAAACTATTCCGAAAGGTATTTGGCACAAATAACTTTAAAGTGATTTAAGTTAAAAACCCGGAACGGCCATGGCCATTTCGGGTTTTTTATTGATTTAACTTTAATCTAAAAGTTACTGATAACAGTAGTCACTTATAAATTACTAGTGTGAAGATAGACGTTATTAAAGCCGCCCAACCTACCTATAAGCTCACCTTATCCTAACATTATAAGCATCCTACAAGTAAATTTAATAACCTATGTAGTAGGTCTCAATGCTTATAACGACATCCCCGCTTAGGTTTATATACATTACTGCATAACCATAATAACTAACACTGCGCTTATTATACCAATCCGCAATAATACTCAATCATTTTGCGGGACTAAACGTGTCGCTATCTGTGTTAAAAAATTCTCATTTAGAACAACTAAATAGCGAATTTTTTGCCTAGCTATCAACCCGTTTTTCCTGCCTCAAAATAGACCGCTTAATTAAGCGAATTGGTATTAAAGAGTCTAGTTTATGATTTAGCTAACGACCTACACTACACCTTGATTAACTTGTAAAAAAGTCTGAAGTGTTCAGTGACAGTCTCTTGGTGAGCCAATAGTATGTATCAGACCTTGCAACAAACCATTATTGCTAACAGCAGGGGTAGTAAATTAGTGTGCCTAAAGGGATTTAGTAATAAAGATATGATGATTTAATTAGATTTTACGGAAAGAATATAAAGTGGTGCCCGAGGCCGGACTTGAACCGGCACGACTTGTTAGTCGAGGGATTTTAAATCCCTTGTGTCTACCAATTCCACCACTCGGGCATCGAGTTTGCTAATTAAAGCGTGTGGAGTGTTGATTGGAGGCGGAACCCGGAGTCGAACCGGGGTAAACGGATTTGCAATCCGGTGCATGGCCACTCTGCCATTCCGCCTCAATACTAGGTTAGCTTTAAGATAAACTGGAGCGGCACACGAGGCTCGAACTCGTGACCTCGACCTTGGCAAGGTCGCGCTCTACCAACTGAGCTAGTGCCGCTTTGTTTATCTAGGGGGCTATGCCCTCTCAACACGGACGCATTCTACAGAGATTATTAAACGCGTCAACACAAAAAATGCTACTTTTGAACTGTTTGATTATTTTTTATCTAAAATGGTGCGTTATTAGACGTTTACAATCAATTTTTGGTCAATTCTGCCCATGCTGCAACTAAATATTGCACCATAGAACTGAGCGTTAAAAACGTCGCTATATAAAGTAAGCCATAGCTTAAATACATCATCCAGGTATCGTACTGCCAAATTAGGCCAATAATGGCTAACATTTGCGCTGCGGTTTTTAACTTACCCATATCGGATACAGCTACATTGCCGCGTTTGCCTTGCTCAGCCATCCATTCTCGTAGCGCCGATATAACAATTTCACGGCTTATAATAATAAGTGCAGGAATAGTCATATACAAAGATTGATAATGCTCAGATAAAGCAACCAAAGCAGCGCACACCATTACTTTATCAGCAACAGGGTCTAAAAACGCACCAAAAGGCGTTGATTGTTCAAGCTTACGCGCTAAATAGCCATCGAGTATGTCTGTGATTGAAGCAAGCCAAAAAATAAAGGCAGCAACAAAGAATGCCCATGAATAAGGCATATAAAATATCACCAAAAAAATGGGGATAAGAAAGAGTCTAAACGTTGTGAGTGTGTTTGGAATATTCCACATAACTACTTGGATATGTCTTTTTTTCTATATTCGCACATAGGGCTAGCCCTTGTCATGCAAATGGTTAAATATCTTCTCAGCCATGTCAGGACTGATCCCAGGAACTTTCTTTAGCTGTTCTATATTAGCAGCTTTTACGCCTTGCATGCCCCCTAAATATTTTAATAATGTTTGTCGACGCTTTGAACCAACGCCATCTATTTCTTCTAATAGCGACTGAGTTCGCTGTTTTTGACGCTTATTTCGATGTCCTGCAATAGCAAAGCGATGTGACTCATCGCGAATATGCTGAATTAAATGCAGTGCGGGTGCATCAGAATCCATAGGAATAGTTTTACGCCCACCGTCAATAAGTAAAGTTTCAAGGCCTGGTTTACGGCTAGTGCCTTTTGCAACCCCAACTAATAGTGGCATTTTTGCATGCGGCCAGTTTTCAAAGTATTGTTCTGCCCTACCTAATTGGCCTTTACCACCATCAATAAAAATCACATCAGGAATTTTATCTTCATCCACTAACTTGTTATAACGTTTGTTTAGTGCAAATTCCATAGCGGCGTAATCATCGCCACCAGTTATGCCCGTGACGTTGTAACGACGATATTCTTTATTGTTAGGCCCTTGAGAATCAAAGACAACACAACTGGCCACGGTGTTTTCACCCATGGTGTGGCTGATATCAAAACATTCCATGCGATTAATGTCATCAAGACGCAAGGTAGCCTTTAATTGAGCATAACGCTTGTTTATAGAGTCTTGAGTGCTTTGCTTAACCGTAATACTATTTAATGCGTTTTTATTCGCTAACTGTAAGTACTGTGCACGCTCACCACGGGTAACCACTTTAAGCGATACCTTACGTTCACTAATTTGAGTCAAGGCTTCACCTAGTGCATCACTTTCTTCTATTTCAAATGGTAAGATGATTTCTTTGGCAATGCGTCCTGTTGCTCCCGGTGCTAAGTAATATTGGCCTAAGAAAGAGGTTAAGATTTCCTGCTCTTGTGAGTCTTTAGGCACCTTTGGAAAGTAAGTTTTACTACCCAGCACTTTATGATCGCGGATCATTAGTAGATGAATCCCATTTAAGCCATTTAAATGGGCAAAACCTACAACATCCATTTCAGCAAAATTACCTGAGATAGACTGCTGCTCCTGCATTTTACGCAATAGCATAATTTGGTCGCGAACTTTAGCTGCGAGTTCAAAATTAAGCTGCTCACTGGCTTTTTCCATTTTAGCGATAAGATCGGCTATTACTTCATGGGATTTACCGGTTAAAAATTTACGGACATAATCAACTTGCTGCGCGTATTCATCTTCAGAGACTTTATTAACACACGGCGCAGAGCAACGTTTTAATTGGTATTGCAAGCATGGCCGACTACGCGCACGGTAGTAAGCGTCTTCACATTGACGTACCGGAAATATTTTTTGCATTAAGCGCAAACTTTCTGATACGGCTCCAGCGCTTGGAAACGGGCCAAAATATTCGCCTTTTACTTTTCTGCTACCACGATGAAAGGCTAAACGAGGGTGCTTATGATTCGTGAGTAATATGTACGGGTACGATTTATCATCACGTAACAGAATATTATAACGTGGCTGATATTTCTTAATGAGGTTATTTTCAAGCAGAAGCGCTTCTGTTTCTGTATTAGTAAGTGTGACTTCAATATTACAAATATTACTCACTAAAACACGGGTTTTGCTGTCGGTAATGTTGCTGCGAAAGTAACTGCTCACCCGCTTTTTTAAACTTTTAGCTTTACCGACATAAATAACTTGGTTGTCATTATCGAGCATGCGATAAACGCCAGGCTCACTCGATAATGTTTTTAAAAACTGGGCATGATCAAATTCAGACATATATATCGACTAGTAAGAGATATCTATATCAATCATTTTGTAACGTATGGCTAAATGAGTAAGCTCGACATCGCCCCCTACGTTAAGCTTTTCAAACATACGATAGCGATAACTGTTTACTGTTTTAGAGCTTAAATTTAAGCGCTCAGCAATATCCTGTGCTTTTTCACCTTTGGTGATCATCAGCATAATTTGCAGTTCACGCTCAGACAAACTTTGAAATGGGTTTTCATCAGTTCGCCCAGTAACCTGTGCAAGCGCAATTTGCTGTGCTATTTCTGGCGCAATATAACGTTGCCCTGCATGCACGCAACGTATAGCACGCACCATTTCATCAGATCCTGCCCCCTTGGTTAAAAAGCCATGAGCACCAATTTGCATAACCTTGCTCGGAAATGGGTCTTCACAATTAACTGTAAGCACAATAATTTTTACATCGGGACAATAACGGCAAATCTTTTTAGTTGCCTCAAGCCCGCCCATACCAGGCATGTTCATATCCATTAATACTATATTTGGCGCATGTTGACGACAAAACTGTACAGCCTCTTCGCCTGTTTTAGCTTCACCTATTACTTTAAAACCACGTATGTCATCAAGAATACGTCTGATCCCCGTGCGCACAAGTTCATGGTCATCAACTAAAAGTACGTTAATCAATGGAACACCCTCACTAGCCTAATAAGATGCAAGTTAACAAAATTAATTTTCAACATTAGCATAGATACGACGAAACCATAACTAATATTATGCTTTCGCCGTCGGTCGCTATGACCCAATATTGTCAAAGCGTATTTACCTATCGTAGGTAAATACGCCATAGTGATTTAAGCTGAGGCTTTTTCACTAAAACGGTCTACCCACAAAGCAATGATACCGTCGCCAGTTACATTACACGCAGTGCCGAAGCTATCTTGTGCAAGGTACAGCGCAATCATTAGTGCCACTGCACCTTCGTTGAAACCAAGCATACTAGTTAATAAACCTAACGCCGACATTACCGCGCCACCTGGGGCACCTGGTGCAGCAATCATAACCACACCTAGCATCATAATGAATGGCAACATAGCCATTAGTGAAGGTACTTCCATGCTAGGCGATAAAAACATCACAGCCATAGCACAAGTAACTATTGTAATTGTTGAACCTGATAGATGAATAGTGGCACATAATGGGACTGTAAAGTTAGCTACATCTTCTTTAACGTTATTTGCTTTACTTGATTGCAAAGAGACTGGAATGGTTGCCGCGCTCGACATGGTTCCTAATGCAGTAAAGTACGCAGGTAGCATGTTTTTAATTAGCTCAATAGGATTACGCTTAAGTAATAGGCCCGATACAATATAAAGCACACTCAACCATAACCAATGCATCACTAATGCGGCAATGAGTACTACACCAAAGGCCTGTAATGTATCAACAACGGTACCTGCCACGGTCATTTCAGCAAACACACCCGCAATGTAAAAAGGTAATGCTGGGATAATTACTTTAGCAAGTAAACCATCTATAATATCGCGCCCTTGATCAGACACCGTTTTTAATGTGTCTAAACCTAGCTGGCTCATACCAATACCAAATACAAAGGCTGTGACTAAAGCAGTCATTACACCCATTAATGGTGGAATTTCTAAGTCAATAAAGCTACCTACCTCGGTGACGGCTTCAGCTTCAAATGAAATTCCACCGCTTAGGAACGGAATAATCGCTGTGACTAATAAAAACGCTAAGGTACCGGCAATAATTGTTGAGCCGTAAGCAAAACCAACCGTTTTTCCCAGTAAATGCCCAGACCCTTTAGGAAGCCCGGCAATCCCAGAGGCAATAAAAAACAAAATAATCAGTGGAATTGTAAAACTAATAAGCTGGCCAATAAGCTCTTTTACTGTGTATAAAAGCTCAACGCCAGTTAAGGGAATATAGAGTCCGACTAAAATACCGGCCACAATACCGGCAATTAATTTTAAGATTAACTTCATGGTGATTACTTTATTGAATTTAGATAGTGTGTTTTTATCATGTTTTGAATAGTTTGTGTCAATAAACTGTTCAACCGCAGTTCATTTGCACAATTAACCAACAAAATATAAGTATGTAGTGTTGATTTGTTTAAATAACGACTACATAAACAAAAAATACAGTACAAAGTTAAAAACGAACAAATGGCTTCAAGTTCACCTTTTTAATAACTAAAAAAATAACAGGTTAAGTTTTTAGTTCAATCCGTTATAAGCGGAATTAATATATGTTATAGCCAAAGCTTACTTTAACTTTTTTTATCTCACAGTAAAGTAGGCTTATAAAGTTAACAGACTAACTGTTAATGTGTTGATCAGATTGTACCTAAAGGAACATTATGTCTACTATTTTTGAAGATAACTCACTAAGCATCGGTAACACACCGTTGGTAAAACTTAACCGTGTTACAGGTGGGAATGTATACGCTAAAGTTGAGTCGCGTAACCCAAGCTTTAGTATTAAATGCCGCATTGGTGCATCGATGATTTGGGAAGCTGAAAAATCAGGTCAACTTACCAAAGATAAAGAGCTTATAGAGCCAACATCAGGTAACACGGGCATTGCACTGGCATTCGTAGCAGCCTCACGCGGCTACAAATTAACGCTTACAATGCCAAACACCATGAGCTTAGAACGTCGTAAGCTATTAAAAGCACTCGGTGCTAATCTTGTACTAACAGACGGTGCTAAAGGTATGAACGGTGCTATTGCTAAGGCCAAAGAAATTCAAGCATCAGCCCCTGAAAAGTTTATTTTATTACAACAATTTGAAAACCCTGCAAACCCTAAAATTCACTTTGAAACAACTGGCCCAGAAATCTTTGATGCACTTGATGGCAAAATCGATTTCTTTGTTGCAGGCGTTGGTACTGGTGGAACTATCACAGGTGTAAGCCGTTATCTTAAAAAAGAAAAAGGCTTAAATGTAAAATCAATCGCTGTAGAGCCAAGCCACTCTCCGGTAATTAGCCAAACACTTGCTGGTGAAGAAGTAAAACCTGGGCCACATAAGATTCAAGGTATTGGTGCAGGCTTTATTCCTGGGAATTTAGACCTATCAATAATTGATGGTGTAGAGCAAGTCTCTAATGAAGAATGTATAGCAATGTGTCACGAGCTAATGAAAAAAGAAGGGATTTTAGTTGGTATTTCATCAGGTGCAGCTGTGGTTGCAGCGAAACGTATTGCTGAACGTCCTGAAAATGCAGATAAAAATATTGTGGTTATTTTGCCAAGTGCAACAGAGCGTTACTTATCAAGCCCGATGTTTGACGAAGAGTTTAGCGAACAAGAGCTTGTTCAATAATCGAGCGTTCTGATT
This sequence comes from Pseudoalteromonas sp. APC 3495, assembly GCF_030407645.1. Lineage (NCBI taxonomy): Bacteria > Pseudomonadati > Pseudomonadota > Gammaproteobacteria > Alteromonadales > Pseudoalteromonadaceae > Pseudoalteromonas > Pseudoalteromonas sp. APC 3495. The sequence continues at coordinate 8,569 of NZ_JASDDA010000008.1, forward strand.
AAAAAAGGATGTTTTTTAACATCCTTTTTTATTGCTTTTTTAATAAGTTACTATCTATTTAGTTCACTCCTCTTTACATCTTCTCCATTCCATCACACACTTTATGTATAAGTAATCAACCTGACCAAATATGAAAACAATTTTAACCATTTTTGTGCTCATTTTTAGTATTTTGATCGTTGGCTGTAATGAAAATACTAAACCTAAAGAGCAGTATATTGACAATGATCGTCCAGGCGACACTGCTACTGTGTATTTTGATGCGCTTTATAACCAGCATAACTTGCAAAAAGCCAGCGATTTCGCAACGCCTAAATTAGCCCGCATAATGAAATCGTATGGGACGGCCAAACAGTTTGCGCGTAGTCTTATTAATTTACAATACGATGAAGTTGTGATTGAAATTGATATGTCAAATTCAAGCCTGCGAGAACAGTATGGCAATCAGGCTAAAATAAACATTGTGTTTACCGGTTATTTTAATGGTAAAAAAATCGATGATTTCCGCAGCATCGAAATGCTTAAAATAAAAGGTAAGTGGTACGTAGATAAAATCATCGCCGATCCTTACGGGCGCTGATCAGTCATTCAGAGCCTTAGTAACGATAACCGTATATTCGAGCTTAAAAAAATACACAACATAAAAAAAGCCTTAAATCATAAACTTAAGGCTTTTTTTATTATCTACATTATTATAATCCAGTGTTAAATGTCTTCAGGTTTAAAGTTATCAACCGCAATAGCCTGCATTCTTAGCTTATTGGCATGATGCATTGCTTCACCATCAACTTTAGTTACTAACTCATGTTCAAGTGCGTAATCAATCGCTTGTTCAATATCATAGGTGGCAGGCACCTTGCCTTTTCGTTGCCACTGTTTCAACTGCTTAAATTGATTGTGCATATCGTGCATTGCTAAGAAAGCATTTTCCATAACACCCGTTCCGGCATTTTCATCCACATAACACAAATGGGTAAGTCTATTTCTAAATACCCCTGGTTGAGTCATGTGCTCGCAAATACGCTGGGCAATAGCATCACTTGGTTTGTGATAATGGTTACCTAATGGAAAAACAATACGCTTAAGTGCAAAGTTAATCACTGGATTAGAAAAGTTTTTAAAGAAGCCATCAAATGCTTGGCCTATTGCATATAACGATGTCTCTATAGCATATTTTACAAAAGGCAAATCAGCTTGTTGACGCCCTTCATCTTCAAAACGCTTTAATACCGTTGATGCAATATATAAATGACTTAACACATCGCCTAAACGTGCCGATATCATTTCTTTACGTTTAAGTTCACCACCTAACATCAACATTGCAACATCCGTTGTAAACGCCAATCCTCGGCTCATTCTACCTAATTGTTTATAATAGACGGCCGTCTCTCCACACACAGGCGCTTTGGCAAAGTAGCTGCGAGTCAAACCATGCACCAAGGCCATACTTGCATTACTCAGTGCAAATACAATGTGCTTCATTAACAAGCCATCAAATTGCTCAAGTGCAGCATCATCGTCATCCATTGCTGCAACTTCCATTTCTTTTAACACAAAAGGATGACAACGGGTTGCACCTTGGCCAAATATCATAAGGTTACGGGTAAGAATATTGGCGCCCTCTACGGTAATAGAGACGGGAATACCCATATAACCGTGTGCTAAATAGTTATTAGGCCCAACCTGAATCCCTTTACCTGCATGAATGTCCATTGCATCATTCATTACCGTTCGACCCATTTCTGTCATGTGGTACTTTGCAATAGCAGTCACTACTGACGGGCTAAGTTTTAAATCAATTGCACCTGCGGTCATTAATCGGCATGATTCCAATGCATAAGTTAGTCCACCAATACGTGCCAACCCTTCTTGTACGCCTTCAAATTGCCCAATTGACACGCCAAACTGTTGGCGTACAACCGTATAAGCCGAGGTCATCTTAGCTGCCAAGTGCCCTGTTGCAGTGCTTAATGCCGGTAATGAAATACCACGCCCTGCGCTTAAACACTCTACTAGCATGCGCCAACCGCGCCCTGCCCCTTGCTGGCCACCTATAATCCAATCAAGCGGAATAAATACATCCTTACCGTACGTTGTGCCATTCATAAACGCCATGTTAAGTGGGTAATGACGCTCTCCTGTTTTAACACCTGGGTGATCAGTTGGAATAAGTGCACACGTAATTTCGAGCTCTTTTTCATCGCCTAACAATCCATCTGGATCGTACATTTTAAATGCAAGACCTAACACAGTCGCCACAGGCGCAAGGGTAATGTAACGTTTTGACCAATTTAAACGCAGTCCCAACACTTCCTTACCATCATGCTCGCCTTTGCACACCACGCCTGAATCTGGGATACTGCCAGCATCAGAGCCAGCCTCTGGGCCCGTTAATGCAAAACAAGGTACATCGTCGCCTTTTGCAAGGCTAGGTAACCAACGATTTTGTTGCTCAGTTGTTCCGTAATGCAGTAATAACTCACCAGGACCTAAGCTATTTGGCACCATGACCGTTACGGCGGCCGTTAAGCTTTTAGTCGCAATTTTTGACACTATCGTAGAGTTAGCAATAGCAGAGAATTCAAGACCCCCAAATTTTTCAGGGATGATCATTGCAAAAAACCCTTCGGTTTTTAAAAAGTCCCAAACCTCTTTAGGTAAATCTTTGTCTTTTTGTACAATTTTATAGTCATCAAGCATGGCTAATAAAGTTTCAACTTGATTATCTATAAATGCAGTTTCTTTTTCACTTAACTTAGGGCGCGGATAATTATGTAATTTTTGCCAGTCAGGCTCACCACTAAATAACTCGCCATCCCACCAAACATCGCCCGCTTCCATGGCTTCTCGCTCTGTTTGCGATAATGGCGGCAACACCTTTTTAAACATCTTAAAAGTAGGTCGAGTAATTAAATTAAGGCGGATATCTTTAATCGCAAACACCACGACCACCACAACCAGTAATATAATAAATACTGACATGAGCACATTCCTTTTACAGTTATAAAAACACTGATTTAATTATGACCGATCTTAATTTAAATACAATGGGCTGTCAGACGAGTGCCACTAAATGATGAAGTTATTCTATTGCGATTAAAATATAACGATGAGTAAAGTCACTAATTTATTACACACAGCAAAAAGCCCACAAAATGTGGGCTTTTTACTACTTAACTGGTTTTAATTATTTAATTAAAACTGAAAACGCATGTTAGCAAAGTAAGCATCGTTATCTGAGTCATCTGCGTTGTTGCCGTAACCCACTTTTAAACCAATGTTTTTATTGATGAAGTGTTGAGCACCAAAGCTGTAGTTGTCTTCTTTATCGTAAGCTGCAAATACAGAAGTCGCTTTAGAGAAGTAGTAGTTTGTTTCTACGTTCCATTGATCATCTGCTTCGTCAAGGCTTACAAATGTACCTTCTACTGTTAAGTAGTTACCTTGTTGTAAATCAACAAAGTATTTAGCAGCTACTGAACGAGAATCAAAATCATCATCTGATTCTACAGTGATACCTACGTAATCTGTATCGTTTAGCATGTGGTTGTATGCTAAAGAAAAGAATGTAACGTTATCACCATCTTTTTGATCAACAAATCTTACTTTTGCAAGTAAGTCAGGGTTGAAGAAGTAACCAGCAGAAAGTGTGTATGACTCGTTGTTAGAGTTGTAATCAGCATTTTGGTAAGACGCACCAACAACAAAATCTTCAACGAAGTATTCACCACCAATAGCAGTCACATCGCCAAAATCGTCATCAGCGTAGCCACCAAATACGTTGCTTTGCTTGTTAATGTATTCGAATTGGTCGTATGGACCTAGTGTGCTCTTTGGAGAGAAGTAGTAAGTAGAGTCCACGCTGATAGTATCGTTGTTATCAGTATCTGTGTAGCCTAAGTTACTGATTGATTGATAGCTATCTGCAGCGTGTGCAGCACTTGATAATAAAAGACCTGAAATAATAATTGCTAACTTTTTCATAATGAAACATCCCTATGTACATTGTTTTTGTACTTTAACTACATTGCTAAAGTGGGGGTATGCTAACGCCGCGAAACTGAACGAAAACTGAATCAAGCAATTGTATTTGTTAGGGAATTTGTAAGAAAGTGTTGGAGTAATTTATGTTAAAGTAATCGCAACAAGCTGTAAACAATTACTTTAATTTTACACCGATTTTTGTTTGTTTCTATAATGAATACTGGCTGATTATCCTATAAACATCATTTATGTTATCACCTGCTTTAAAGTCCTTGCTAATAGGCGTTGGATCTGACCCTACCCATATTTTTAACTCGGCGTCTAAATCAAAGTGCCCTGCACTCTCTTTACTGAATTTAGTAATTTTAGAATAGGCAATACTGATCATTTCCATTTTAGACCCTGTCACGCCTTGCTTATCGATTAAAATAAGTCGCTTATTAGTAAAGATAAACATATCACGGACAACTTTATACGCTTTTTCAACTTGCTCACCTTCAATAAGGGTATTTGCCAACACTTTCTCTAAATCAGCGTCATCCACTTCACTGGCATTACCCATTAAACCACTAAATAGTCCCATTATAGTTTCTCCTGTTTAAATATTTGATTTTCTAATGTATGGCCATTTACTAACTGCCGATACTGCCAATTATGTTGGCGACAAAATTGCAATAGTGCTATATCGAGCGGATCACTGGTTGGTTGATACTCAATCACGTACTCTTTGTGCTGGCTCATATAAACACGACTCACCCCCTCAAGTGCTTGGAGTTGTTGCTCCACATTTTGATACACGTCGCTAAGCATTAAGGTGTAAAAGTGCTTATCGGTGTTCACTGCTTTAGTTTGGTGCTCGCTTAATACGCCTTTATCCAAATGGAGTACTTGGGAACACAGTCGTTCTAATTCAGTTAAATCATGTGAACTTAAAATAAACGTCGCTTGGTCACTTAACTGAGATACCAACTCGCGCACTTCTCTGGCATGAATAGGATCAAGCCCTGCCGTGGCTTCATCTAACATTACAATTTGTGGTGAGCCAATTAATGCTTGCGCTATGGTTACACGCTTGCGCATACCGTGGGATAAATCCCCAGCGCGGTTTTTTGCAATTTCGCTAAGGCCCACTAAATCAAGCACACGAAGTGCCTCTACGTGGCTTTGCTTAGTACTCATGCCTTGTAGCTTGGCATAAAAACTAAGTTGTTTATCTATATTAAAACGCGGATCAAGCTGGGCATCTTGCGGTAATGCACTCACTTTATTAAATAAAGCAGCGCTGCCTGGTTTATGGCCGAGTATTTCAAGCTCTCCCATGCTAGGGGCTATATAGCCGCACAGCAAACTAAATAAAGTAGTTTTTCCTGCGCCATTAGGGCCAACAAGCGCAACGGGAGCACCTTTTTGAATCTCAAAATTCACATTATTAAGAGCCAGTTTTGAGCCGTACGATTTACTTAAATTACGCCCTGTGATTAATGATTTCATAGTGAGCTCCTTGCAAAAACACGTTGCGCAACCACAAGTAGCACCGCTGTTTGCACAAGCGGAATAGCCAATGCACTCAATAGCGGTAAGTTCTGTCCGGCTAATAACTCTATTTGCACACCAGGGAATAAATAATCAAGCACACTTAATGCGGGTATTTGCCACTCCAGCAATCCAACAATAATGCCACCGGCTGTAAAATATAAAATGGCTAACACAATAGATAAGCGAGATGAGCTCGCAAAAGTATTAATCAAACTCATTAACGCAACAAACGGCGCAAAAGTAACAATGAGAATTAAAAATATTGAAACTGCACGGCCAACGCCACCAGCAAGTAAGCTCGGATCGCGAAACCCGAGCACCGCCAATGTCGCTACCAATGTAATGCCAACTAAACAGGTTAGTACCGCTAACTGCCCTAAAAATCGACCAAAGAGTATTTCAAAGCGGGTTGAGCGCAGTGATAAAAACCTTAAAGTCCCCCTCTCTCTGTCACCCACAGTTTGATCACTACAAATAAATAAGCTAAAAACAGGAAAACTATACAAAGCAATTAGCCAATACATAGCAAATTCGGCTTCAGGCCAATCAAGTAACTTATTTAATCCAATAGAGCCGGAAATATCACGGGCTATTTGTTCAAAATCGGGGGAGCTGATAATGCCCACTGCCTGCCCTATGGGGTAACGTAAAATAACAAGCCACACTAGCGCGAAAGCCGCCAGTGCAATAAGTCCTCGTTTAGTTAAAAACATACGTACAAGCTCAAAACCCGCAATTTGAGTTAAGCGCCCTACGTTTATTGGTAATGGTGTTGCCATTGACTATCCTTAATGACGTTGTTCATGCTTTAAAATAAGCGTTATTTAACAACACTAAGTGTAAACACGTTGAATTGCTAGCAAAAAAAAGCCTACTCAGAGGTAGGCTTTGTAACAAATAATGTAATTTAAACAATTAGTAATTATAAATGTTGCTCATAAATAGCGAATGCTTGCTGTAAGTCGGCAATTAAATCTTCAGCATCTTCTAAGCCAATGTGCAAACGAATAACAGGTCCATGCTCCCATCCTGTTTGCGAGCGCAGCCCTTTCATTGATAGGTTTGCCGTTACTAAGCTCTCAAAGCCTCCCCAAGAAAAGCCCATTTTAAAATGCTGCAAGCTATCTAAAAAAGCATCAATGGCCTTTTGGTTACCGGTTTTCATTACAAACGAAAACAAACCATTACTACCGTCAAAATCGCGTTTGAAAAATTCATGCCCAGGACATGTTTCAAATGCTGGGTGGCGAATATGATCAACTAACTCGTGCTGCTCTAACCATTTAGCAACCTCAATAGCCGCTTTTTCATGCTGATTTAATCGCACCGCCATGGTACGCAAACCTCGTAGTGCTAAATACGCATCATCTGCACTGGTGCATTGCCCGAGTAAATAAGAGTGTTCACGAAGTGTTGGCCAATATTTTTTATTCGCTACAGCTACGCCCATCATCACATCTGAATGACCTACAATATATTTGGTTGCCGCTTGAATACTAATATCAACACCATGTTCAAGTGGGCGATAGTGCAAACCATTACCATAAGTGTTATCAAGCACCGTCATCACATTATGATCATTTGCAACTTGCACCATAGCGGGAACATCTTGAATCTCCATGGTAATTGAACCCGGAGATTCTAAAAACAACACTTTGGTATTGTCTTGAATGTACTCTTTTATATCTGCGCCAATCATGGGCGGATAATAGGTCGTAGTAATGCCCAGCCCCGCTAAAATCTTGTCGCAAAAATCACGGGTTGGCTCGTAAACAGTATCCACTATTAAAATATGATCACCGGACTTTAAAAACGATAACAATGTTTGGCTTATCGCTGCCGCGCCACATGGGTATAAGGCACAGCCTTCACCCCCTTCGAGTTCAGTAATTGCCTCTTGCAGGGCAAAATGCGTAGTGGTACCACGACGGCCATAAAATAACGTTTTATCACCGCGTGTTTTAGCCGCTTCTTTAAGCTCACTCACAGAATCAAACACAATCGTTGAAGCGCGCTGTACCACAGGATTGACTACGCCATGGGTGTACGCTTTTTTGCGCCCTGATGAGACTAACTGAGTATTTTTATTTTTGCTCGACATGATTCATCCTTCTATCTGAGTACGCCAATATTCAATTAAATAACGCGAAATTGAATCAGCTCTAGGTAGCTTTAAATGCTCCCCTTGATGGTGCCAATCTTTAAATTGCGCAAGTTCTTCGCGAGAAAACCACTTTGCATCTTCAAGTTCATCTTGCTCTGTGCTTATTTCATCACTGCTTGCTGTGGCAATAAAACCTAGCATAATTGACGAAGGAAACGGCCAAGGTTGCGAAGCAATATATTCAGCTTTTTCCACAGTAATACCCGCCTCTTCTTTTACTTCTCGGATCACGGTTTGCTCAAGGGTTTCACCAGGGTCAACAAAGCCTGCAAGCGATGAATACAATCCTTTTGGCCAAGTTGCTTGGCGACCCAATAAGCAGCGTTCAATCCCATCAGAAAATGTTCTAGTTACTACCATAATAACCGCAGGATCGGTACGCGGAAAAGTCTGGTGCAAACACGCAGGATTGTCGCATAATCGAGAGTGACCCGCTTCAACTAAGTGATTTTTGGTACCACAACGACCACAAAAACTATGAGTGGCATGCCAGTAACACAACCCACGGGCAAGCGCTGCATTTGAGCCATCTTCAAGCGCCACCTGTGTACCAAACTGGCGAATATCTGCAAACTGGGCGCCATCAATAATCGTTGCTAATAACGACTCTTCGAGTGCGGTTACATCTAGCGCAAATACGGCATTATCCTGCTCATTTGAACCTAAAAAAATAGCCTGCGTTAAATCTAAATGTGCCACCTGTAGGTAAGCCAAATACACCACCTCAGGGCTACTGTTAGCAAATAAGGTGTGATTGCCTTTAACTAAAAGCCATAAGCTGTCTGCTGTTTTTTTTGCGTCTACCCAAGTAGGGTCTTTGCGCGCATTTGAGCCTCTGTCTAATGGCATATTACTGTAGTTAAGCATGTAATTCCTTGATACTAATTGATTCTTAAAATTACCATAATCATCCACTAAACCCAATTTATTACCGCCATAAAAAAAGCCTAAATTAGGCTTAATTAATCTATGCACCCGCTGTATTAAAAATGCTCATGTTGAAGGTGGGCATTCTGCTCAAAAATACACCGAACCAACGCAGCGCTTATACTTTTTAAAGTAGTAACTGATTGTCAATTAAATGAAATTGCTCAGCACTTTGCTTAAGTACCTCTGCGGTTAATTTATCAGCACCGTATACATCACACGGAACATTGTATTGATTTTTTAAGTGCCCAAGTAATAACGCAAAGTCACCGTCACCCGAGAGTAAAATAACCTTATCAAGCTGCTTTCCCTGCTCTAACATATCTATGGTTATACCTACATCCCAATCGCCTTTGGCACTGCCGTCACGGCGTTGAATAAAGGGTTTTAGTTTTACTTCAAAGCCAATAGCGCGCAAAATATTTTGAAACTGATTTTGCTTTTCATCACCTCGGTATATTGCATAAGCAAACGCACATTTAATATCGTATTGTTGCTCTATCATTCGCCAAAAGGCATTGTAATCAAAGTTTTTACCGTAGCTCTCGCGACAGGTGTAATAAATATTTTGTACATCGACAAAAATACCTACACGAGGTTTACTGCTTTGTTGTGAGGTCATTATTATGTCCTAATGAGTAATACTTGCAATTGCGTGTTAAGTAACCTAAATTAGTTACCAAACCCAATGTAACCAAATACGGTTACATTTTAAGATGTAACCAAAATTAGTTACATATAAATAATCTATCTGGATTTATATGATTGGTGTGATCAGCGGCGATATAATTAAATCGCAAAAAATACCTAAACAACAATACGATGCCATGCTTTATCAGCTAGAGCAAAGTTTACGTGCAAATTGTAATAAAACAACATCTTGGGATATTTACCGTGGGGATGCATTTCAGCTGCAAGTAGAAAAAAGTGAACGGTTAGTTACCACCGCTATTCTTATCTATCTACAGCTCAAATCTGCCGGCTATGAATTGCGTCAAAGCATGGCATTGGGACACATAGATAACCCTGGTACGAGTATAAAAACCGCTACAGGCTCTGCGTTTACTCTCTCTGGTCATGAGCTAGATAAAATGACAAACCAGCGCTTTACATTTGCTATTGCAAAACAACCAGTTGATGAGAGCTTTAAGCTAAACCTAGCGTTTGTCGATGTATTACTGTGTAAAATAACCCAAAAACAAGCAAATGCTTTGTATGTATATTTAACCCATACTAATAACAACCATGCAGCCTTAGCTAATGAGCTCAACACCAGCCGAGAAAACGTTACTAAGCTGCTTAATCTTGCTAACTATCAGCTGATAGAACGATTTATTTTACATGCACAACAACAGCTTAAAAGCATACAGCAAGGACATGACTAATGGAATTTTCACTATTACTCGTTGCACTGATTATTGGCCACTTACTCGCTGATTTTTATTGGCAACCCATGAGCTGGGTAAACGACAGAAACACCCGTCATTTTAAAGCAAAAAAACTTTACTACCATGTATTGATTCACGGAGTTACCAGCGCTGTCGTTGTTGCACTTTGGGAATATAGCTTTGGCTGGCAACAACTAAGCAGCGTATTACTGGCCACCAGTATTATTATGATCAGCCACTACTTTATTGATATTGCAAAATCGTATTCAAATAAAGGCGTGGTGCCTTTTTTATTAGACCAAATTGCCCATATCACCGTCCTTGTTGTGATAAGCATTTGGCTCACTGATAATCAGCAATTTACTAACAATTTTATGGCGTTATTGTTCAACGAAAAAGTGCTGTGGGTTATAACTGGTTACCTTATTATTTTAAGTCCCAGTGCGGTATTTATAAGAATGATGTTAGAGCGTTTAACTAATCACTTTTCTAGTGATGGTAGCCTCCCTTTAGCAGGACAAAGTATTGGTATGCTCGAACGAGTACTTATGCTGACATTTATTTTATTAGATCAGTTTGCTGGGCTTGGGTTTTTAATTGCCGCCAAATCCGTGTTTAGATTTGGCGACTTAAGTGCCAGTAAAGATAAACAACTCACGGAATATGTGATGCTAGGCACGTTACTGAGTGTTAGCGTTACGCTGTTTGTTGGCCTAGGCATTAATTACTTACTGATAAATTAAAAACAAAAAAAGCGCTAACCTTAAAGCTAGCGCTTTTTTTGCAGCTGCGTTTAACTAAACGCAGTGACAATTAGTCGTTATTTGCTGGACGACGACGGCGCTGACCAGTGCCCCCTACCGATTGACGCTTTGCCCAAGGGTTTTGTGCATTCTCGTCTGTTTTTGCTGCTGGCTTTTTAGAGCCACCACGACGTGGGCCTGTACCATTGCCACCATTGTTAGGCTTTTTGCTATTAGGTTTGCTGCTATCAGATTTAGGCTTATTAAATGGTTGTTTTTTCTTTGGCTTTTTAGCAGGCAGTGGGCGAGCATCGAGGGCGCGCTCAGCAACAGGGTTAGCCGGTTCAAAGCCTTCTTCTTCAGCACGAGGAATTAACTCGCCAATAAAGCGTTCAATACCGTATAAATCCACTGCATCGTCGACCGTTACAAACGAAATGGCATGCCCTGATGCACCCGCACGACCAGTTCGGCCAATACGGTGAACATAATCTTCATATACATTAGGTAAGTCGTAGTTAACTACGTGTGGAAGCTCAACAATATCTAAACCACGGGCAACAATATCGGTTGCCACTAATACGCGCACTTCACCACTTTTAAAGCCTTCCAATGCTTTAACACGTGCGCCCTGAGATTTATTACCATGGATTGCTGCGCCAACAATATCATCACGTTCCAGTTGCTTAACTAAACGGTTAGCACCGTGTTTAGTACGGCTAAATACCAGTACTTGTTGCCAATTGTTGCTACGAATTAAATGGCTTAATAAGGCCGTTTTACGCGCTTTATCTACTGCGTACACGCATTGAGTCACGCTTTTAGCAGTCGTGTTTTTGGCAGCGACTGAAATTTCAACCGGATCGTTAATTAACTCTTTGGCCAATGCACGAATGTCGTCAGAAAAGGTTGCTGAGAACATTAAGTTTTGACGTTTTTCAGGCATTTTTGCAATTAAGCGTTTAATGTCGTGGATAAAGCCCATGTCTAACATACGGTCGGCTTCATCTAAAACCAGTACTTCAACGCTATCAAATTTAACCGCGTTTTGATTGTGTAAATCAATTAAGCGCCCAGGTGTGGCCACTAAAATATCAACCCCTTTACGCAGGCGCTGCATTTGTGGGTTAATTTTTACACCACCGTAAACCACAAACGAACTCACATCAGAATGCTTAGCGTATTCTTCAACGTTTTCGCTTACTTGCAACGCAAGCTCTCGGGTTGGCGTTAAAATAAGCGCACGTACATGATTACTTTTTGCTTTAGTGCCCGACGATAAACGCTCAATTAGTGGCAAAGTAAAACCAGCGGTTTTACCGGTACCTGTTTGTGCTGCGGCCATTACATCGCGACGCGCAATAATTGCTGGGATAGCTTGAGCCTGAATAGGCGTTGGCGTTTCATAGCCCTTTTCTAAAACCGCATTAACTAAAGACTGTGATAAACCTAAACCATCAAAACTCATATAAACTCTCTATTTCAAATTAGGCCAAAGTGGCCAGTTGCGCGCATTATACCTTTAGTAGCTCAGAATGCATGCCATTATTTACTTTGTGTCAAATCAATACACACAAATACTAAAAAAGCGGCTAAACAGCCGCTTTTTATTTACCTGAGCATTACATATGCTAAAGGATTATTTTACACCTAGCTCACGTAAACGCTCTTGTAAGTAGCTATCTGCTGTGTAGCGTTCAGATAACACCACATCTGGACGAGGATGCAAAAACAAAGGTAATGAAATACGTGATTTGGTTGTTGCTTTACCTGATGGATTAATTACACGGTGAATCGTTGATGGGAAATAGCCACCTGATGCTTCTTGTAGCATGTCACCAATATTAATAATTAAACTACCAAAATCACATGGCACATCTAACCAACCGCCATCGGTTTTTTGTACTTGTAAACCTGGCTCGTTTGACGCTGGCAATACGGTTAATAAGTTAATATCACCGTGCGCAGCAGCACGAATAGCACCTGGCTCTTCATCACCTGTCATTGGCGGGTAATGTAAAATACGCAACAACGTTTGCTCAGACTGGGCAATCATATCTTTTAAATCGATAGAGAACTTAGCACGGACTTCTTCAGGCGCTTCAGCCTGAACCCAGCTTAATAATGTTGCCGCAAATTCATTAGCTAAACGGTAGTACTCACGCACATCAGCTTCTAATTGAGCAGGAACACGGCCTTTAGGATAAACATGAAAGTACTCTTTAATGTCTTTTACTGTATGGCCTTTAGCAACTTCTGATACCGACGGTGGAAAATAGCCATCTTGCGTTTCTTTTGAAAATAAAAACTCATGCTTCTGCTCTGAGTTAAAAAAGTCTTGCCAATTTTTATAAATAGACTCAACTAAAGATTGCGGAATAGGATGGTTTTTTAATACGCCAAAACCAGTATTTCTCAACGATTCAACAAATTGCGCAGCCGCATCGTCCGCTTTATAATCAACTGTGGGTAATTGCATGGTACATTCCAGTAAGTAGGTTGTTAGAAGCCATTTACCAATTCGCTTGAGTAAAGATCCATTAAATTAACTAAATATTACATGCTAACTACGCAAAAAAATTATATCTACTTGTTCTAGATAAGGTTTTTTAAACGACGATAAACAACGACTTAATACATTAAATTAATCACAGGTTTATGCAAACTGGTATTACATTCAAATATAGCTTAACTACTTAATTCAAGTAATAAAGGCTGCATTTTTATGCTGTGCGAGGATAGACAAACCCCTTTGAAATTATAAGGACATATGTCCGCACTCAATTGGCAAGCCCTTTCTAGCTTGATCGAGATCAAAATAATGCCAATATTGAATTTTCATCCCACCGTACCAATCTCTTATTTATCAGCACCACACACTTTATCAATTAGTTAAGGTATTCCCATGCGACAAAAAGTCTCTTTTAAAAGCGGTGAATTAGAACTTGCTGGACAACTTGAACAGCCCTCTGGTGAGGTGAAATTTTATGCCTTATTTGCCCACTGTTTTACCTGCTCTAAAGATGTAGCGGCTGCAACACGAATAAGCCGCGCACTCACTCAGCAAGGCATTGCTGTATTACGCTTTGATTTTACAGGGCTTGGTAATAGCGACGGTGACTTTGCCAACAGTAACTTTTCATCAAACATTCAAGACTTAGTGGCTGCTGCCAATCACTTAAGAACACACTTTAAAGCACCTCAGTTATTAATAGGTCACAGCTTAGGTGGTGCTGCGGTGCTTGCAGCAGCAGAGCATATACCCGAAGTGTCAGCTATTACGACTATAGGCGCGCCATCAGATGCCCAGCATGTTACTCATAACTTTGCTGCTCATTTAGATGAAATAAACCAATCGGGTGAAGCAAAAGTGTGTTTAGCTGGGCGTGAGTTTACGATTAAAAAGCAATTTATAGATGACATCGCCAAATACGATAACAGCCATATAGGCAAGCTTAAGCGTGCTTTGTTGGTTATGCACTCTCCTATTGATGCCACCGTGAATATTAGTGAAGCCGAAAAAATTTACGCCGCTGCCAAGCATCCAAAAAGCTTTATAAGTTTAGATAATGCCGATCACTTACTCAGCAATAAAGAAGACGCTAACTACGCAGCCGATGTCATTGCTACGTGGGCTAATCGCTATGTTAAATACGAGAAAACACCCTATAGTGCAAAATTAACTAACGGCAGTGTATTAGTTGAAGAAAAAGATCATCAATTCACTCAGCACGTGAGTACTAAAAACCATACATGGCTTGCTGATGAGCCTACTGATGTTGGTGGTAAAAACTTAGGCCCAGACCCTTATGATCATTTACTCGCTGGGCTTGGAGCGTGTACTGCAATGACACTTCGCATGTATGCAAGTCGCAAAGAGTTACCGCTAGAGCATATAAAAGTAGAGCTTAACCATACCCGCAATTACAACCAAGATTGTGATGATTGCGAAAAAACCGGCAATCTAGAGGCCATTACCCGCAAAATAACCTTACAAGGAGATTTAACTGACGCTCAGCGAAATCGATTACTCGAAATAGCCGATAAATGCCCTGTGCATAAAACGCTACATAATAGCCCTTTGGTGGTGAGTGAATTAGTGGAGTGACTAAAGAACATCTAAGATAGCGCAGCTGTGGCTGCGCTATCTTAGATGTTCAATGAAGCAACCTCACAATCTGAGATAAAATATAGAGGTTGAATAATAGGTACAATTCTAGTAGTTTGTTAGTAAAATTATATAACCAAGGATAGGTATAAATAGTATGAATAAAAATACTTACTATGAGCGCAATAACTTTTCAATTTACGAAGTAACAAACAAAACAGGTATCGAGTTAACTTTATCTGAACTAAAACAAATTGAAATAGCTATGCTAATTACCCCAAAAGCATTAACAACTTTTATTAATATATTACACAACCCTGCTAACTTAGATGAAAAGAAAAAAGAAAAATTCGAATCAATTATGAAACAATATGGTTTTATTAATTCAATTAATTTTGAGGCAACACGAACATTTCTAATTCGCCAAGCACGCAAAATAATAAACCTTATCGGCTCAATGCTTTTAACCCCTCATAAACTTTATAAATGCACAGGGTTTGGAGATGCTACTTATTATGATAGATATGGAATTATAGGGTTTGGTAAGAGCTTTTTCGAAGTAGGAACTGACAGAAAAGTTGATACTATCGTTCACGAGTTTAGTCACGCGGTATGGACTTCTGAAGATACAGCATATAACGCTAGAACAGCTATGAAAGAGCTTAATATAATCGCTCGAAACGCACGAATAAACCAAAGCGCCCAAGATAGAAAAGAAATTTTATCCTCTTCATACGCATTTGAAAGTGCAGTACGAGCAGCCCAATGAAAAGAATTATTATTACTATATTTTGTTTGATTAGTTACTCATCGTTTGCTAATGAAGAAGCTATCGAAAGTCCTATCGCTACCTCCTCTTTCACTTTTTGTCATATAGATACTAAGTGTATAACGAATATCAGATTAGCTAACACAACACCATATAAAGTTAAGCTAAGCTCTCTCGCTTTTAATAAGCAAGGAATCGATTTAAACTCGATGTATGTATTTGAAGAAAATAGTTATTACGATTTAAAAGAGAATAACTTAGATACAGGTATGTCAGAGCAACCCATACAGGGACGCAGACGCGCCTACAAGCAATTGTCATCATTAGAATTCGAGCCCCTAGAAGTCAAATTTATTGAACTAAAAGGCATAGAAAAGAGGTTTGCATTAGATCCAGGTAAGAGGTATCTGGTGGGAACACTTACCCCATTTGTAAATTTGTACATTAATGGTAAATTTGCCGATATCATCACAATTAGAACAAACTATTCACTTTTAACAATTCCTACAGAAGATATGGAAATAAAGGAACAACCAATAAAGCAGTTTGCTACACCCCAAGGGTAACCTGCAATAATATACATGCTTTGTTTGATCGCACTAAAAATTCTGCGTCAGCTTAAACCTTTATATATCAAGCCAGCATAATGTTGGCTTGATATATATCTTAGCTAATTATCTAAAAACGCCGCTACCTCTTTACTCATTCTATCCACCAGCCATTTAGGCCCGCCATCGTACATATCGTTGTGGCGTGATTCTGCTATAAACGTTTGCGTAACGGGATAAACCGTTAACTCTTGGTCGGTTAAAAGCACGTTCGCATCGGCTGGGTAATCACTACCTCGAAGTGTGAGCACATGTATGTTTTTATTGCGTGGCAATAACATGCGGCGGTGATCGAGCGTAATTAATTGGCTTACTTCATTTGGGTAAATAGCTGCATACAAGGCTGAGATATCTCCACCATTTGAGTGACCAAATAAAGTGAGTTTTGTAAACTCATACTCAGGGTATTTAACACTTAGCTCGTTGACTAAAAACTTGAGTGTTACAACACCCCGGTGCCAATTTTCCATACGGGTAGTCAGGTATGGCTGCGCACCATTAAGTGCAGGGTCACTTTTAAGCTCATGCGCTACCGCAATGCTTAAATAGTCTTGCGCATTAAATAACTTACTCGCAAAAGTGTATTCATTGTGGCTAATGCCATACCCCGCATTTATAAATACCACTGGGCATTTGACTTGCGCGCTGCACTTAAGGTGGTTAGTTGGTAGGGTAATATTTACAGGTATAGAGCGATTACGACTATCATCAATCACTACATCGTCTTGGGCATAACTTGATGATGCAAATAGCGCAGTGCTTAAAGTCAGCGCACTTAATATTAAACGCTTTTTTATAATTTTTAACATGCATTTCATTGTATTATCTATATATTTTTAACTAGTATTAATTTTTATTATAAAGGTTAGCACGCTCCTTTACTAATTTGTGCGATAATAGCGATTATTGTTTTACTATTATCGCAAAAGAATCCATTCATGAAATCATACAGCAGCATTGAACAACGCATCGACATTCTACAAAGTAGAATTGAAGCCTACCAAGAAGAAATTAAAGTGTTACAAGCCGAGCCGAAAAGTAACAACGAACGTATTATTTTTAAGTTTATTGAAACCGGCAGTACAGGTAAAACCAAAGACTTTGTGAGAGAGCTTGGGATTAAATCACCGCGTGATAGTTTATATTCATCAGGTGATGTAACTAAACTAATTAAAGATGGCGCGGATGATATTTCGCCTGAGCTACTGAGCATAGCTCGCGCACTTGCTAGCGCGCGCAACAAAAATGGCCCTGCTTGCTAATAGTAAATATAATAACGTATTAGCCGTAAGCTCTTGCGGCTAAACTGCAATTGTATTTCATCGATAATAATTGCAGTTAAATTTGCAGTTACTACAGCTTATTGTGCTGATTGGTCTTCGTAACCGAAGCAACAGTAATACATGCAGATGTGTGTGAACTGCTTGCAATTAAAGCTGCCAATCAATACCTGCCTTACTTAACTTCCACACCAAGCACCGTGCTATAAACCTTTGAGTGCTAGTTTTGCCATACTGGTCAAGGTGTTTATCATTAGAGTTAAAGTACTCCTTATAAACTTGTAAGTTAATTCAATGGCTTTAAAGGGTAATCCACAAAATGAGAGAATGTGCCCCAAAATACCTCTTACATCTTCGGCGTTACCTTTTGATATATCAATACTGTCTGCTAACACTTTTGCAATTTTATCGTAAACCGTAAGGGTATTTGAAATATCTGCTTGTATTGCGTGTAATCTTCCTGAGGCATGTAAATGAGTTATAATCTCTTCGCCAATTGTTCTTGCCCAGCGAGTTGTTGGTCTAGCTTGCAAGCGCTTATCATAATCAAGTTTTACTTGTCGTCTTAACCTAGATTCCTTCCCTTTATTGATTGCAGCATAGCTCTTAAAGCAACTAGCAGTATGTAAATACCCTGGTGTTTTTACTGTCATACTGTGAGCTTTTGCTGTTATCGTCGGTGCACCATGCAATATGTATTCATCCTCGGTATGCACAAAAGGCCATACAGGCAATAGCGGAACTGGGTCGCCAGCATGGACACAACCATATATACCATTATCGGTCGCATAAACGGTTTTTAGGGCAAAGCTTGGATACCCCACTCTAGATGCTCCAAAGGTATATAGTTTTACATTAGCGTTAAAGTGTTTCTTTAACCAGTTTGTAGCTAGATTAGCTAACGCGCCTCCTAAGCTATGACCAACAACATGAATATTTAAACCTGTTTTTGATTGCGAAGCGGCTAATGTGAAGTAATCTTCAAGCTGCTGCTTTAATGAATTAAAAGTGTTATTAAATCCAGCATGAACAGGTTGCCCATTAGCGCATGTATTCACACCACAGTGTAAATCAGTAATAATATCACGCTTCTTTTCCGTCCCTCTTAAGGCTATTACAAAGTCACCTTCAAATGGCCCTCGTTTGCCTTTTACTATACAGCCGAAAGGAGTTGTATGTTTAAATATTCTTTCTAAAACACTGCCACTAATTGCTTGCAAATTATCACTTTCAAAAAAAACCTACTGCCAACCTACTATGGTAGAGAATTTTTTGAGTTCCGCCGTTACGGTTTACATCATAAGCTACCGAAGCAAACAATGCTGCTAACTCCGGTGTTAATACATTCATATTTGTACTCATTCCAATATCCTTATTGTAAAATTCCGCTTATCATCCGATCAAAATCGGCTTCAAGATCTATTAAAACAAAATCGTCGTCCCATCGACAGATACTTTTTGCACAATACGAATTCTGACACGATGTACCTTTAAAGGAAAAAAAAACTTCCTCATTAATAATGTCGCCATTCAACGAGTTCAACTTATCGACATACTCTTGAATAACAGAAATTCCACTAGGGTTACTTGACCATAATATAAAGTTGTCGCCACTGTATTGAGCTGTAATTTCCTGCCATCTTATTTTCTCTGCTATTAGCAAAGCAGGCTGACTGGATCTCAAACTCATTTCTGGCATTTCAAATTCGCCATTGCTATCTGTAAAACACTCATCTTTTGTGTATTTACCATCAGAATAACTAAGTGTTCTTAATATTCTTACATTGGCAAGAGGCGCACCATTATTAACTAAACGGCCTTTCACTTCGGGACATAAATGTACTTTGTGAGTACCAATATGATTATTGATCTTTCTTAATATTTCAGAAAATGACATCAGCAAACCTTAAAGTTACCGTTAGCTGACAAAGTAAGAAATATTCCATATTTATATTGCCAACATCCATGTAAAAAAAGCAACATAACAAAAAAATGTAAAATTGCAAATTAACTAAAATAACAGCTACTCTTGCATCTTTCTTTTGATCACATATCCTGTTAGATCTTGCATAAATTAAGCAACTACTATTGCTCCACTCTCCTATCTAACAAGTGTATAATTTGCTTGATATTATAAAGGTTCTTTAATAGTTACCTTTTAAGTTTCGCGTTTGACAAAAACAGTCCCCATTCAAGTTGATATATTTTTTATTTTGGTTTAACTATCCTGACCAATAAACTTATATAGATCATCATTGTTAACTTCTTGAAAATTTTCTTTCCAACGGCATATACTAACGCCACTATATTCATGAAAAAGATGATTATCTTTAAAAGAAAATAAAATTTCTTCGTCAGAAATATCACCATTTAAGTTCCGTAACTTCTTTGCGTATGCAGGTTTCGTGTTTATACCTGAATTCTCACTTGACCATAATAAGAAAACATCATTTTCATAATGCGCAAAAATCCTCTGAGAAGTAAACCTTTCAGCTATTAGCAAAGCAGGTTGGCTGGATCTTAAGCTCATTACAGGCATTTGAAATTCGCCATTGCTATCTGTAAAACACTCATCTTTTGTGTATTTACCATCAGAATAACTAAGTGTTCTTGATATTTTTACATTAGCAAGAGGAGTACCGTTATTAACTAAACGGCCTTTTACTTTGGGACATAAATGGACTTTATGAGTACCAATATGATTATTGATCTTTCTCAATATTTCAGAAAATGACATCAGCGAACCTCCAAGTTACCGTTAGCTGACAAAGCAGGAAAGACTCCATATTTATATTGCTAACATCCTTGTTAAAAAGTGAACATAACAAAAACATATAAAATTGCAAATTAGTAAAAAACTAAGGACTTAAAGATAAAGGACGATTGGCAAATTCAAGACAGTTCATAATCATACCTTTAACTGCTTCGCCTGGGATAATTTCTTGCTTCTCATCTTGAGGTAAATATTGGTCTAAAAGGGAAACTATTTTTAAATCTTCAATGACACCTAAAACAATACCATGATGATCTAACCGTCTGATTTCTAAGTTCATAAACACCTAGAAGTTGAGGTGTTATTATACAAGATTACAGCAGTTCTAGTTTTTTAACCTAAAATTGAATATAAATTTATGAGTTTGGCCTGCTCAATGTCTGCTAATAGTAAATATACGTATTAGCCGTAAGCTCTTGCGGCTAATCAACCAGCTCGATATCAAGTCCAGCTAATAAATTTAACGCTTCAAGCCGTTCAAACTTTGCATTACTCACATCATTGCTTGTTATATCAATATTAAATTGCGTTGCGCCAACAAAGTTTGCTTTTCTCAAATTAGTTTGATGAAACAGGCTGTCTCTAAAGTCAGTATCCGAGAAGTTGCTTTGAGTTAAGTTAGCGTGCCTAAAATCAACATCTTTGGCAAAACAACTCGTCATTGTTAACGCTTTTAACTGTAATTCAAAAAACGAACTGTGGCTCAGCTCACACTGTTTAAAACTCACCGGTGACGTTAGCGCTAATTGTGGCCAATTTACTTGTCCCCACATTATGCTATTGAGTTTACAATTTGCAAAGCTCACCCCTTCTAGTGAGCTGTAATTCCAATTAAGCTCAGTCAAATTACAGTTAATAAATTCACACTCTATAAACCGACAGGCACTAAACTGGCTGTGACTAAAATCGCAATCAATAAACTGACATTGTTCAAACTCAATATCGCTAAAGCGCTTTGCATTTGCTGTAAAGTTTGAAAATGACTGATCAAAATAATGACTATCTTTAAATAACTCGCTCATAAAAATAAAGCACCTAAATTGGGTTATGCCAAACAAAAAACCCCTTAGGTACGAAGCCTAAGGGGTTTTGATCTAACTAAACACTAGCTTTATTCTGCGCTTGGTAATTCTTTCTCAACTACACTAATAGCAAGCTCTGTCAGCGAATCGCTGTTTGCTTTGCTAGGCGCATCGGTTAATAAACACGATGCTTGTGTGGTTTTAGGGAAAGCAATAACGTCACGAATGTTATCAGTACCACATAACAACATAACTAAACGGTCTAAACCGAACGCTAAACCTGCATGCGGCGGTGTGCCGTATTTAAGTGCATCAAGTAAGAAACCAAATTTATCTTGCTGCTCTTGCGCTTCAATACCTAAAATTCTAAATGCCGCTTCTTGCATATCTGCATTATGAATACGTACCGAGCCACCGCCCACTTCGTAGCCGTTTAATACCATATCGTAAGCATCTGAAATAGCCGCTGCTGGGTTTGCTTCAAGCTCACTTGCACTAATATCTTTTGGTGCAGTAAATGGATGGTGTACAGCGTGTAATGTGCCTTCATCATCTTCTTCAAACATTGGGAAGTCAACAACCCAAAGTGGTGCCCAGCTATCTAAATTAGTGATTTCTAAATCAATACCAATTTTTAAACGAAGTGCGCCCATGGCTTCATTTACGGTGTTGCGTTTATCCGCACCAAATAAAATGATATCGCCTGTTTGTGCATTAGTACGTTCAAGTAACTGCGTGATCACGTCTTCATTTAAGAATTTAGCGATTGGCGATTGCACGCCCTCAACGCCTGCATCGCGGTCATTTACTTTCATCCATGCTAAACCTTTAGCACCGTAAATACCGATAAACTTAGTGTAATCATCTAGTTGCTTACGAGAAAGTGATGCGCCACCTGGTACCGTTAGTACTGCAACACGGCCTTTTTCATCGTTTGCTGGGCCTGAGAATACTTTAAATTCTACGTCTTTTACTAAATCGGCTACATCAATAAGCTTCATTGGGTTACGTAAGTCTGGCTTATCAGAACCATATAGGCTCATTGCCTCAGAGTAAGGCATAATTGGGAAATCACCTAAATCAACATTTAGTAATGACTGCCACATTTCACGGATCATCTTTTCTGTCATGCCACGTACTTGATCAGAGCTCATGAACGAGGTTTCTAAATCTATTTGAGTAAACTCAGGTTGACGGTCAGCACGTAAGTCTTCATCACGGAAACATTTAACAATTTGGTAGTAACGGTCAAAACCCGACATCATCAACAATTGCTTAAACAACTGTGGTGACTGTGGTAATGCGTAAAAGCTACCTTTATGAACACGACTCGGTACTAAGTAATCGCGAGCACCTTCAGGCGTTGCTTTAGTTAGCACTGGCGTTTCGATATCTAAAAAGCCATTTTCATCTAAAAAGCGACGTACAAAGCTGCTTGCTTTAGCACGTAATTTAATGCGGTCGCTCATTTCTAAACGACGTAAATCTAAGTAACGGTATTTTAAACGACGCTCTTCTGAGTTCACTTGGTTAAAATCAAGTGGCATAGGCTCAGAGCGGTTAATAATAGTTAAACCCGTGCCTAAAATTTCTACTTCGCCGGTTGCCATGTCTTTATTTACTTGGCTGTCTGGGCGAGCGCGTACAATCCCTTTTAACTGAACACAAAATTCTTGACGAAGTTTGTTAGCTGTTTCCATTAATCCTTCAACTTCCGGATCGAATACAACTTGTACTAAACCTTCTCTATCACGTAAATCGACAAAGATAAGTCCGCCAAGGTCACGTCGTTTGTTGATCCAGCCACATAGTTCAACTTCCTGATCTACGTGAGTTTTATTTAGCTGTCCGCAGTATATAGAGCGCATAGTTTTCCTGTCAGATAAAAGGCATATAGCGGTTAAACACCGTTGTTTTAAAAGTTTTTATAAACACTAAAATGAAAATAAAACCGCTAGCAATTCAAAATAATCAAATTAAGCCCTGCATTATACCCAAGTAGGTTGAAGATGCTAGGGCGTGTTTACCTTTCTAGGTTGAATTTAAAGCGTACCGTTTTGTTATTTGTTACACTACAAGCACTTTATAACAAGGCTTTTGTTTGTATGCTTTATATTGGATGCCCGCAGTGGTCGAGCAACGCATGGAAAGGAAATTTATTTTCACGCCAGTGTAAAAATGCCGATATGCTCAGTGAATATGCGCAGCATTTTAATTCGGTGGAAGGTAACACCAGTTTTTATGCCGATCCCTCGCCTGACACTGTATTACGGTGGGCTGCCAGTGTACCTGATGAGTTTAAATTTACCTTTAAATTTCATCGTCGCTTTAGTCACGAACTCCAGCTTAGTAACGTGCAACATGAGCTAACCAATTGGCTTAATTTATTCGCCCCACTATTTGAAAAAACAGGGCAAATAATGCTGCAATTACCTAAAGCGTTTGCCCCACAGCATTTAGCGAAGCTTGCCGCTTTTATTGAGTTACTTCCTAAAGAGCTAAACTATGGGGTTGAGGTACGCCACCCTGATTTTTTCAAAAAAGGTGAGGCCGAAATCGCACTTAATCAGCTTTTAATTGCACACAATATAAATCGCATTGCTATGGATACTCGGGCGCTCTTTGCGGTAAAGCCAACCACCGAAGCGCTAATAGACGCCCAACAAAAAAAGCCCCACTTACCAGTGCACGCTATTGCTACGGGCTCGCAGCCTATGGCGCGCTTCGTTATTGCTGATTTAGAAAACGATTATAAGACCTTTTATCAGCCTTGGCTTAGCAAAGTAACCCAGTGGCTCGATGAGGGCAAAAGCCCCTATGTGTTTTTTCATACCGCTGATAACCACGAAGCGCCGCTGCTGGCTCGCCAGTTTTGCCAAGATTTGGGGTATAATCACAATGTACTCAATCCATTTAGTGGCGAAAAAGAAGCCCACCAGCAAGCACTTTTTTAAAAATAAATTCAAAATACAGAGACAATAATGAGTGAATACGCACGTTACTTTACCGGCTACCCTGCCAATATCGTTGAGCAAGTATTAGGACTAATAAAAGCAGGAAAGGTAAGTGAGTATTTACTTAAAAAGTATCCACAGGCGCATCGTATTACCAGTGATAAGTTACTGTATAGCTACGCCACTGAGCTTAAAAAGCAGTATTTAAAAAACGCCCCGCCATTTGGACGCGCTGCGTTTAAAAAACAAGGTGATATGGTCACCAATGCGCTCGGTACCCACACGTACCGTATGCAAGGTAAAACCCGCAAGCACGATTTAGCAATAAACAGCGATTTATTGCGCGCCCCTGAGCCATTATTAAAAGCATTAGTGGTGCACGAACTCGCGCATTTTAAGGAAAAAGACCATAACAAAGGCTTTTATAAATTATGCTGCCATATGGAGCCGCAGTACCATCAGCTAGAGCTGGATTTACGGATTTTTTGTGTAGCTATTGCGATGGGTGAGAATCCGTATAATTGAGCGGTCAGCGGTCAGCGGTCAGCGGTCAGCGGTCAGCGGTCAGCGGTCAGCGGTCAGCGGTCAGCGGTCAGCGGTCAGCCAAAATAATGACACACGAGTTCGCAATGAAAGCCCTCGTTAACAAAAAACGCGATATAAATCGCGTTTTTATTATTGTCACTTTCTAATCTGACAGCTAAGAGCTTAAAAGCGTGTTAGGTTTCGTTTCACTTAACCCAGCCTACGTAAAAACGTTAAAGCCCTAATTCGGCCATAAAGTCGTCATCGCTATCATCTTGCTTTGGCTGTTTCGCTTTTTCTTTATCCGCTTTTTGCTTAGCTTCATTTTCGATAATATCGTCTGGGTCTATCGCTTCTACAATGTCAAAGTCGTGAAGTTTAATAAACTCTGTTTTATCCATCGCTAATTCTAAATAGAAGATATTTTGGTTGCGAGTCGTAAACGTTACACGACGTGCTTGCGGACGATCCATAGTGGTATCAACCGATATTTGCACTTGTTTATTAATAGCCATCATTTTTGGCTGATTTTGGGTAATAGAGGTATGCAGCTGTTCACGCACTTTTGACGTGAAGTCGCCCACTATTTGGTTCATCAACTCACCCATCACGTTTGAAACGTCATCAGATAAGTGGCTGTGTGCGATTTCGTCTTCTGGCATACCCATGTTACGCATATAATCGCCGTAAATTTCCATGGCCGCTTGCGCTGTAAAGTTGGTAACAACTAAGCCGGTAAAGCCCCCGTCAAATAAAACAAAACAGCCTATGTCTGGTCGCATACAAGTACGCGTTATTTTTTGTACCATGGCTGAATAGCTGATCTCGTTGCCGCTGGCTGATGAAAGTACACCCGTTACTGAGTGGCATAATGTTGCTAATATATCGTCGGTACTAATAACCTTACTTTTGCTCATTTAATAATCTCTTTTATACTTATTCTTCATAATTCTAGTCAAGCTACTGAATTTATCACTGACTATCCAGCATAAAATGTTAAAATAGCACTATTATTTTCAAAGAGACTGCCTTCGTGAGTATAAAAGACAGTATTTATGCCTCTGAGCAACAAGTAAAAGACTTTAGTTTTGATCAAAATGTGGTTGAAGTATTTCCCGACATGATCCAACGCTCGGTACCCGGTTATGCCACCATAGTAAGTACCATGGGAAAATTAGCCGGTGAGTATGCTCAGCCAAATTCAAATTTGTATGACCTAGGCTGCTCGTTAGGGGCGGTTACCCTAAGTATGCGTCGTAATATTAAAACCGATAGCTGCCAAATTATCGCCGTAGATAACTCACAAGCCATGATTGAGCGTTGTAAGGTCCATTTACAAGGATTTAGATCAGACGTTCCTGTAACGGTTACCTTAGGTGATATTAACGATCTTGATATACAAAACGCGTCGGTAGTGGCAATGAACTTTACCCTGCAATTTATACCACCTGCGCAGCGCAAAGCGGTACTTGAAAAAATATACGCTAATTTAAAGCCCGGTGGCGTTTTGCTATTAAGTGAAAAAATTAAAGCCGAAATCGAGCAATGCGATAACCTATTGATTGACTTACACCACGACTTTAAGCGTCATAATGGCTACTCTGAGCTTGAAATAAGCCAAAAGCGTACCGCCATTGAAAACGTAATGCGCCCCGATACACTTAGCACACATACACAACGTTTAAGCGACATTGGTTTTAGCCAAACGCAAGTGTGGTATCAATGTTTTAATTTTTGCTCAATGGTAGCAATTAAATAATTTAGAGAGTGACACATGTCTGCATGGTTTAACCAATTTTACGCTGCAATTGCACAAAGCCCACTTAGCCACTGGCTAGAAACCTTGCCTGCGCAATTAAAGCATTGGCAACAAGAGGCCAGCCATGGCGATTTACCTCAATGGCAAAAAGTACTAAAAAACTTACCTGAGGTATCAACAAACCAAGTTGATATTGTCAGCAAAGTAGCAATAGGCGCGCCTGGCGAAATGACTGAAGGCGAAAAAAAGCAAACCACGCATTTATTAAAACGAATGATGCCTTGGCGTAAAGGCCCATTTAATGTGCACGGTATCGACATTAATACAGAATGGCGCAGTGACTGGAAATGGGATCGACTCCTACCGCATATTGAGCCATTAAAAGGCCGTACTGTATTAGATATTGGTTGTGGCTCGGGGTATCACCTATGGCGTATGCGCGGTGAAGGTGCTCAATTTGTAGTGGGTATTGACCCATCTGACTTATTTTTGTGCCAGTTTCAGGCAATTAAACACTTTAACCCAGATGAAAACGTGCATTTGTTACCATTAGGTGTAGAAGCCCTGCCAGAGCTCAAAGCGTTTGATACAGTATTTTCAATGGGGGTGCTTTATCATCGTCGTTCCCCTATCGACTTTTTAGCGCAATTAAAAGCACAGCTTCGCCCAGGTGGTGAGCTGGTGCTTGAAACATTAGTTATTGAAGGCGATGAAAACACCGTATTAGTACCGACCGACCGCTACGCGAAAATGCGTAATGTATGGTTTATTCCAAGCACTGCGGCATTAAAATTGTGGATGGAACGTGTTGGCTTTAAAGATGTGCAAATTAAAGATTGTGCTATTACAACGCTCGACGAGCAGCGTAAAACTGACTGGATGGAAAACGAATCTTTAGTTGACTTTTTAGACCCTGCTGACACCAGTAAAACCATTGAAGGCTACCCTGCACCACTTAGAGCGATACTTACAGCTAAAGCCTAATTTGTAGTATTAATTTTTATTTCCATATTAAAAAGCGCCATTGGGCGCTTTTTTTGTTTACTAATACAGCAACTAGCGGACAAGTGTCCTTGTCTTTAAAATCAAATCCAGATTTCAACTAGCCGCGCCCTTGCAATTGTTGTAAAATACGCGCGTTTCTAAGTAAGCATCAAAACAACTATTTTGAGGAAAACCTGTGAGCGAACAAAAACAGTCTCTAAGCTATAAAGACGCGGGCGTAGATATCGACGCTGGTAATGCACTTGTTGAGCGTATTAAAGGCGTAGTTAAAAAAACTCGTCGTCCTGAAGTGATGGGCGGAATTGGTGGTTTTGGCGCACTTTGCGAAATTCCTGAAGGTTATAAGCAACCTGTACTTGTAGCAGGCACTGACGGTGTTGGCACTAAGTTACGCTTAGCAATTGACCTTAAAAAGCACGATACTGTAGGTATCGACTTAGTTGCGATGTGTGTAAATGATTTAATAGTACAAGGCGCTGAACCCCTGTTTTTTCTAGATTACTATGCAACGGGTAAACTAGATGTAGACACAGCAGCCGACGTAGTAACCGGTATTGGTAAAGGTTGTGAAATTTCAGGTTGTGCCCTAATTGGTGGCGAAACAGCTGAAATGCCAGGTATGTATGATGGTGAAGACTACGACATGGCAGGCTTTTGTACCGGTGTGGTAGAAAAATCAAAAATTATTGATGGCACTAAAGTAGCTGCAGGCGATCAACTTATTGCCCTTGCTTCTAGCGGTCCTCACTCAAATGGTTTCTCTTTAATTCGTAAAGTTTTAGAAGTCTCTAACGCTGATACTAATCAAGTGATTGATGGCAAAACCTTAGGTGAGCATCTTTTAGAACCAACACGTATTTACGTTAAACCATTACTTGAGTTGTTCAAGCAAGTAGACGTGCATGCCCTTTCGCATATTACTGGTGGCGGTTTTTGGGAAAATATCCCACGCGTATTACCTGAATCTGCTAAAGCGGTTGTTAAAGGTGATAGCTGGCAGTGGCCAAGTGTGTTTAGCTGGTTGCAAGAAAACGGCAACATTACAACACATGAAATGTACCGCACATTTAACTGTGGTGTAGGCATGGTGTTAGTTGTACCTGCGGATGAGCTTGAAAATAGCTTAAATATCTTAAAAGATCTTGGCGAGAACGCATGGCACCTTGGTGAAATCCAAGATGCAGTTGCTGGCGAAGAGCAAGTTGAAATTGTAGGTGGTGCTGCGTAATGGCACCCACTCGTCTAGTAGTTTTGATCTCAGGCAGTGGCTCAAATTTACAAGCCATTATAGACGCCTGTGAAAGCGGCGAGATAAACGCCCATATAGCGGCTGTTATTAGTAACAAAGCAGACGCTTATGGGTTAGAGCGTGCAAAAAATGCAGGTATTGCCACACACGTGCTGAGTCATAAAGAGTTTGACTCACGCGAAGCGTACGATGCCCAGTTAATGCATATAATTGACTCTTTTGAACCAAATCTAGTTGTATTAGCTGGGTTTATGCGTATTCTAACTCCTAGCTTAGTGCAAAAATATGTTGGAAAAATGTTGAACATTCATCCATCTTTGTTGCCTAAGTATCAGGGGCTGAATACCCACCAAAGAGCAATTGATGCAAAAGACGACGTTCACGGCGTTAGTGTTCACTTTGTTACTGAAGAATTAGACGGCGGACCCGTTATTCTTCAAGCCAAAGTGCCTGTATTAGCAGACGATACAGCAGACACGCTCGCTAAGCGTGTGCATGCGCAAGAGCACATAATTTATCCTTTGGTGGTCAAGTGGTTCAGTGAACAACGACTTACGATGGAAGCAGATTATGCAGTTCTTGACGAAAAACAACTTCCTGCACACGGCGCGCACTACCCAAAATAAAAAATTAAGTGCCTGGCTATTATGTGCGGGCACTTTATTACTTCCTACCAGCCTGATTGCAGGTGAGTTAACCCAGTATCAAGCCAGCTACGATATTTTGCGCAAAGGCGCAAATCATGGTACAGCCGAGCGGACGCTTAAAAAACTCGATAATAATAACTACCAAGTCACTTACCATAGCGATATTGAATGGATGATTTTCTCTGACTCACGTCAAGAGTCATCAACTTTTAGCTTTGCTAACGATAAAGTAGAGCCTATTCAGTACTCTATGATCCGCACGGGGACTGGGCCTGACAAAAAGTATGAAATTAACTTTGATCGTCAAACACAAACTGTCACCAGTAACACCAGCGACTACCCGTTAAAATGCCAATGGCATGATAACTTCCAAGATGGTATTTCTTATCAAGTGCAAGTTCGAGAAGGACTTAAAAAAGGAAAAACCAGTTTTTCGTTTCCACTGGTTGATAAAAAAGGTAATTGCCGTGACTACGACTTTGAAGTGGTAGAAACCGAAATGATTTCCTTACCTATAGGTAATGTAGAAGCCATTAAAGTAAAACGTTTATACGACAATGACAAACGCCAAGCCTTAGCATGGTTTGCCCCAGAAATGGATTATATGCTCGTGCGCATGTGGAAAGGTGAAAAAGGTGTGGAACAGTTTGAAGTGCAGATGAAATCGTTTACCGTGATCACTCCACCGGCTTTACCTGCACAAGTTAAAAACGAAATAACCCCCGAATAAATTACTTACAAGATGCAATACGAAACGCCCAAGTATGACAACCATAACTTGGGCTTTTCATTTTAATACTTAGATTTGAAACTTTAAGTTGGGTTTCGTTTTACTCTACCAACCTACATTAATTCACCCATTTTAAATAACGCAAACTCTCCTGGCTGCATTTTTTGCCAGCGTTCATCGTTGGTTAGCGGCCTTGTTGCTATAACCGTTACCACATCGTTTGGCGTGGTTTCTTGTTGAAAGTCGACCACCATATCAGCATCAATAAGTGTTGCTTTACCAAATGGCGCACGGCGCGTTATATAATGTAAATTATTAGTACAATACGCTAAAACAAATACACCATCGGTCAATAACATATTAAACACGCCTTTTTCACGTAGCGTATGCGAAAGCTTAGCCGCATATCTAAAAACCGACGCCATATTACTTGGTCGCTGCGGGTACTTTTCACGAATTTTTTCAAGCAACCAGCAAAATGCCAACTCGCTATCGGTATTACCCACAGGTCGATAATATTCAGGTTTTAAATCATGATAATTTGAAAGCTGCCCGTTATGAGCATAGGTTATTTCACGCCCCCACAATTCACGAGTAAACGGATGAGTATTTTCAAGACATACCCGACCTCGATTTCCTTGGCGAATGTGGCTAATAACTGATACGCTTTTAATCGGATAAGCTTTAACTAATTTAGCTATTTCTGACTGGTAACTTGGCTCGGGATCTTTAAAGGTTCTACAACCTTTGCCTTCATAAAAAGTAATGCCCCAGCCATCTTTATGCGGCCCCGTATTGCCACCGCGCTCCAACAACCCTGAAAAACTAAAACAAATATCCGTTGGCACATTGGCTGACATGCCAAGTAATTCACACATAAAATAAATAAACCTTTAAAAAGCTAAACATAGAATATCGTTCTATTTTTAATAAGCGTACACTGATCATCATAAGTATATTTACTTAATTAAACTTATATTACTACTAGATTAATTGATTTTTTTAATGCTTATATTTTTTATGATAAGCCAAAATAAACCATTACAGTTAAACTGTTCGTATAACATACAACGCATTGTAATAATCGTACCGATAACTACACTTTAATCTAAGTAATGTACTTGAAACTTAGCGTTACTAGCGCTACTCTAAACGAGGTGGTCTGACCTCTATTAAGGAATTAGCAATGACACTCATATTTACACTCGGTTTAATCGCACTGCTCAGCATTGCGCTTTACCACAGAGCGAGTTGGAACACAGCACTTGGTGTTTCTGCCGCAACATTATTAATTGGTACCTTTGCTGGTGCTTTTGGTTTAATTAGCTGGGTGATCTTTTTAATCATCGCAGTGCCTCTTTCTGTTACTGGCATTCGTCAGCAATATATTATCAAGCCTATTTTCAAGGTCTTCAAAAAAGTTACACCGAGCATGTCTGACACCGAAAAGTCAGCTATTGATGCCGGTACAACTTGGTGGGAAGCTGATTTATTTTGTGGTAACCCAGATTGGAAAAAGCTTCACCAGTATCCAGTTCCAAAACTTACTATTGAAGAGCAGGCATTTATCGACGGACCTGTTGAAGTTGTATGTAGTATGCTGGACGATTGGGAAGCTACGCATGAGCTAACGGATTTACCTCAGGACGTATGGCAATATCTGAAAGATAACAAATTCTTTGCCATGATCATTAAAAAGGAATACGGCGGCTTAGAATTCTCTGCATTTGCACAATCGTGTGTACTGCAAAAACTAACCAGTAAATCAACATTGCTTTCGTCAATTGTTGGAGTACCTAACTCGTTAGGCCCGGGTGAGTTATTACAGCACTACGGTACTGAAGATCAAAAAAATCATTACTTACCGCGTTTAGCAAGCGGTCAAGAAATTCCATGTTTTGCTCTTACTTCGCCAGAGGCAGGTTCTGATGCAAGCTCAATTCCAGACTACGGTGTAGTATGTAAAGGGCAATGGAATGGCGAAGAAGTAGTCGGTGTAAGCCTTACATGGAACAAGCGTTACATTACACTTGCACCTGTAGCTACGGTTCTTGGTCTAGCATTTAAATTACAAGATCCAGATGGATTATTAAGTGACGTTAAAGAGCCTGGTATTACCTGTGCACTTATCCCAACAGATACCCCTGGGGTAGAAATTGGTCGTCGTCACTTCCCGCTTAATGTGCCGTTCCAAAATGGCCCTACTCGCGGTAAAGATATTTTTGTACCACTTGATTACATTATTGGTGGCCCAGAAATGGCTGGTCAAGGCTGGCGTATGCTGGTTGAGTGTTTATCGGTTGGTCGTGCAATTACGTTGCCGTCAAATTCAGCCGGTGGCATTAAAATGATTGCTGTAGCAACCGGTGCTTATAGCCGTATTCGTCGTCAATTCCGCTTACCAATTGGTAAAATGGAAGGGGTTGAAGAGTCAATGGCGAAGCTTGCCGGTTATGCTTACAGCTCAGACGCTGCAGTAAGTATGTCTACCGGTGCTGTTGATTTAGGCGAAAAACCATCTGTGATTTCGGCTATTATTAAATACCACCTTACCGAGCAAATGCGCGATGCCACCATTCATGCAATGGACGTGCTAGGCGGTAAAGGGATCATGCTTGGGCCAAATAACTATTTAGGTCGTGGCTATCAAGGTGCACCTATTGCCATTACCGTTGAAGGTGCAAACATCTTGACCCGTAATATGATTATTTATGGTCAAGGTGCTATTCGTTGTCATCCATTTGTACTTACCGAGCTAGGTGCGTGTGAAATTGAAGACCGCGAAGAAGCGCTTAACGTATTTGATAAAGCGCTAATGGGCCACATTGGCTTTACCATGTCTAACCTAGTACGCACTAAGTGGCTTGCACTTACTGGCGCTCGCTTTACTAGTGTGCCGTACAAAGACGAAACGGCAGAGTTTTATCGTATAGCTTCACGCTTTAGTGCATCGCTTGCACTTATGTCTGATATTAGTATGGCAGTATTTGGTGGTTCACTTAAACGTAAAGAACGTATTTCAGCACGCTTAGGTGACTTATTAAGCTACCTTTACTTAGTGTCTGCAACGCTTAAACGTTATAACGACGAAGGCCGTAAAAAAGAAGATTTTGCACTGGTTCAGTGGAGCTGTCAGGATCACCTTTACCACTGTCAACGTGCGCTTGCTGATTTAATCAACAATATGCCATCTGCACCACTTCGTGGCGTATTAAAAGTATTGTTATTCCCGTTTGGTCGCCCGGTTCGTAAACCTACCGACAAACTTGAGCATAAACTAGCGCAATTACTGCAAGTGCCTAGCGAAACGCGTAATCGTTTAGCAAGTTATGTATACCTTACAAACGAGCCGCTTAACCTTGTAGGTCGTCAAGAGCAAACGCTTAAAGACGTGCTAGAGGTAGAGCCTTTATTTGAACGCGTATGTAAAGAGAAAGGCGTTAAATTGCCATTCTTCCAACTTGATAAAGTGGCGCAAATGGGCTTAGAAGCCGGCATTTTAAGCCAAGCTGAAGCTGATAAGTTAGCAGCTGTTGAACAAGCTCGCTTAGACGTTATTAACGTTGACGACTTTGACCCTGCAGATTTACTTGCCGGCAAAGCAGCGCGTAATAGCAAAGCTAAATCTAAAAAGGCAGATGCCGCTTAACTAATTTAGTAAAGCTAGTAGCAACCCTGTTGAAATTAGCCAAACCAGCGCATAATGCGCTGGTTTTTTTTGTGCAAGGTAAACCTGTAATACACACCACATATTTCCAATGACAAATAATACAATATGAGTGTAACCAAAAATAACGCTATAACTTATTGTGGCTAATAAAAACAGCAATATGCTAGGTAAAAAATGGCTAATATAAAAGGCGCGTTCTCGCTGGCATGTTTTAAAAAATAATCGATACTGCTCATACACCCTACCGCAATCAAATTGCAATGAACTACTAAAGAGTACAATAAAAGCCATGGCTAATATCACAAGTATAGGTACTAAATCAGCACGTTCGTTTATTAGCGCAGCTGATGCCATGAATACACATAAAAGTAACGACACGCGCCAAACAAGTGTCCAACAATGGTTTAATAAATAACAAAACCAAAAGCCCAATAATGAACTTACTGCAATACGCCCGTTAACATTAACCACGGGGACAAAAAGGCTCAGCGCAAACAATAAAGTAAAGCCCATATGATAAGTGAGCGGCTGCATATGAATAGGAACACACACTAATATCACGCTAAACAAAAAGCCATATACCAGTGCGCTGGTTTTGTATAAACACAAAACGCCCAAGCTAAACTGCAGCAACATAAATACAATAAAATGCGGTACTTTAACCCATTGTGATAGCGTTAAATCTAGCGCAATTAATACACTGGCTATAAGCCATGCATTACTGAGCGTTAATAGTTTAATATCGACTAAATATAACCAAACTGATCGTGCAATAGTTTGCTGAAATAACCGCTGCTTACTATTTTTAATTGCTGACTTCATTGCGCTGAGCATCACACTTTGTAGTAACAAATAAAATAAAGCCATTTGTGCACCGTATTGGGGTGCTGCGCTGCTGTCTATAATTTTTCCAAGGCCTAAAAAAAGTAGCAATATCAAACCCAACACTGACGAGCCTAACACCACTAAAAATAACAACCCAAAGCTTTTTAGTTGTAACAATAATTGCGTGAGTTCAGTTTTGTAAGCCTGATAACGATAATCCATAAAAGAGCGATATTGCCCGATTGATTGTTTTAAATTTGCAATCATAACGGTATACACTCAAAGCCACGTTCAATAAATGGCGCTGGTTCATGGCAGGTGATAACTATTTGCCCATTTTGCTTATCTATTAGATATTCATCAAGCAGTACTAATAAATACTGAATACTGGCTTGATCAAGTGCTGCGCTGGGTTCGTCTAGAAGTAAATAAGGTGCATCACGCATAAGCGCTAAAATTAACTGGCATTTCTTTTGATTACCTGACGACAGCGCATCAAAACGAGTATTTAAAAATTCATTGAAATTAAACCCATCTATTATTGTCGTTGGCCAATCACAACCCAGCGTATTCACGGACAAGTTAATAATTTGCTTTGCCGTAAGAAAGTCAGGTAAAGCAATACAGTCTGAGGCTATAGCAACTTGTTTATGCGGTTCGGTTAATGCTTTTTTAGAAAATAAAATCTGCCCACTTTGGCGCGTTTCGAGCTCTGCCAACATCATCAACAACGTTGTTTTACCTTGGCCATTAGGCGCTTCAATGCATATTTTAGGTGCACAAAACTGCACACTATAACCACTGTACAATACGTTTTCAGCAAACTGTTTATGTAACCCAATGACTTCTATCATAAATACTCCCTGATTTTGAAAGTGAATTATAACTAGTTTTCTATTTTCGTGGGCTACATGGTTTGTAACACTTTATTGCAGTTCGAATAGGCTAATTACTTGCGTTTAAAAAACCTTCGGTTAACACTAAAAGTCCATAATTATAATCCAAGGAATGTATCTATGAAAAAAGCCCTCAAATTTGCCTGTATTACCTGTGCAGTATCAATTGCATTAACAGGTTGCAATCAATCTAATAATTCAGCCTCTACCCCTGTGGCAACTGAGCAAACACGACAAGTAAAAACCTATAACGCTAAAACCTTTTTTGATACAACATCTATCATGGGCAGTAGCTTTTCCCCGACTGGCGATAAAGTTCTAGTTAGTAGCGATGAAAGCGGTATTTACAGCTTGTATGAAGTTGACGTAAAAACAGGTAGCAAAACGCGCCTAACCAATTTTGAAGACAGCACCTACCCTATTCGCTATTTCCCAAATGATGAGCGTGTACTATTTACCAAGGACTCAGGCGGTAATGAGCGCTACCATGTTTATGTGCGTGAAGTTGATGGTTCAATCAAAGATTTAACCCCAGGGGAAGAAACCCGCGCGAGTTTTGCAGGCTTTACTAAAGATGGCAGTCAGTTTTTTATTACCAGTAATCAACGCGATGCCAAGTTTATGGACTTGTATCGCGTAGATAGCAAAACCTATAAAGTCACGCCCGTTTATCAAAACACACAAGGACTAGATGTGGGCGCAATTAGCCCCGATGGACGCTACATTGCGCTGTCTAAAAATAATACCAATAAAGACAGCGATACGTTTATTCTTGATACCTATAAGAAAACCCTCAAGCCGCAATTAATTTCAAAACACGATACACCAGCACAATATACGCCTGAGACCTTCTCTGTAGACAGCAAATATTTATACTACTCAACAGACGCTAAAGGAGAGTTTTCAGAGGTGTGGCAATATGAGCTCGCCACAGGCAAGCACAGTCCAGCATTAAAAGATGATTGGGACGTTAGCTTTATTGATTTTTCTAAATCTGGGCGATACCAAGTAAGCGGTGTAAATGCTGATGCCAGCACAAAGGTCACAGTAAAAGACACGCAAACAGGGGATGAAATTGCCATGCCTAAATTACCTGCGGGAAATCTACGTGGTGTGAATTTCTCAAGCGATGAGAAAACCATGGCGTTTTATTTAAATTCAGATACCTCACCAAGCAACTTATTTGTTTGGCAAGTTGGCAGTAATGAAGCCAAGCAACTTACCAACACATTAAGTGAAGATATAGATCAAAACGACTTAGTAGAGAGCACCATTGTGCGCTTTAAAAGTTTTGATGGTTTAGAAATACCGGGCGTATTATACAAACCAAAACAAGCCAGCAGCACCAATAAAGTACCTGCACTTATTTGGGTGCATGGCGGCCCAGGTGGGCAAAGCCGAACTGGTTATAGCGCAATGCAGCAACATTTAGTTAATCATGGCTATGCTATTTTTGCCGTCAATAACCGCGGTAGCTCAGGCTATGGTAAAACATTTTTCCATTTAGACGATAAAAAACATGGCACCGATGATCTACAAGATATTATCTACGGTAAAAAACACTTACAAAGCCTAGATTGGGTCGATGCAGATAAAATCGGCATCATGGGTGGTA
Source organism: Pseudoalteromonas sp. APC 3495 (assembly GCF_030407645.1). Lineage (NCBI taxonomy): Bacteria > Pseudomonadati > Pseudomonadota > Gammaproteobacteria > Alteromonadales > Pseudoalteromonadaceae > Pseudoalteromonas > Pseudoalteromonas sp. APC 3495. The sequence continues at coordinate 45,746 of NZ_JASDDA010000008.1, forward strand.
GCTACGGCGGTTTTATGACCGCAGCCGCGCTTGCCTTTAAACCGGAAGAGTTCAAAGTAGGTATCAATATTTTTGGTGTGACTAACTGGGTACGCACACTGAACTCAATTCCACCATGGTGGGAAAGCTTTAAAAAGGCGCTTTACGATGAAATGGGCGATCCTGCCACCGATGGTGAACGTCACCGTGCTATTTCACCGCTGTTTCATGCCGATAACATCACTAAGCCTTTAATGGTGATACAAGGTGCTAATGATCCACGCGTATTACAAGTTGAAAGCGATGAGTTGGTTGCTGCGGTTAAAGCTAATGGTGTGCCAGTAGAATATGTATTATTTGATGATGAAGGACACGGTTTTAGCAAAAAAGAAAACCGTATCAGCGCCTCAAACGCCTACCTCAACTTTTTAGATACTTACTTAAAAGAGTTATTTGGCCCACAAGGATAATTGGAAGCCAATTTATATTAAAGCCTGCTGCGTTTTCATGTACGCAGGCTTTTTATTACTTTTTTATTGCTTGGTTAATCTGGGTTCCAGTAAAGCGAACGCCAAACCAAATACAGCAGCCAAAATACCTAAAAACTCAAACCAACTATTGCCTGCATGTGGTATTGTTCGCGAGAGTTCATTTACGTTATAAAGTCGTTTACCTCCCTCGACTTCTTCAACAAATGATTCACCGATGTATTCATCCATTAACTTAAAACTGGGTACCCTTCTGGCCAGCATTTCACGAGTTTTTTCCTCTCTTTTCTCTCGGTTTGAATCAATAATATAATTGCTCCAATGAGTATATATATTTAGAGGTTCATCATTTTTGATCACACCCAGTGATTTATATTCGTAAAAGCGCTCATTGAACAGATAATTTTTATGTCCTGCATAAAATAATGCACAGCCAAAAGAAATCAGAAACATAGCGAGGTATATAATTTTACGCTGTGCGACTGAGCTCTTTACTGCTTTACTTTTAAACCACAGCTCTAAATCGGGTATTTGCATGAGTCTTGTTTTGTCATGGCTGTAGGTAAGGGGCTTCATAAACTCATCAATTGAAAGGTCTAATGCTATCAATAAAGCTCTAAATATTTCATTCGAGGGAATTGATTTATCGTTTTCAAGTTTTGATATATATACCTACTTGCTGGGCAAATTCAGGTTGGCTCAATTTTTTATTATTTCTTAGCTGCTTTAATTGCTGACCTAATGTACTCATCTTAATGCTTCCTTTTTTAAAGTGAGATTAGATTCTTGGTAATTCATGCAGAGATAAGAAGCTGAATATTGAAGAATAGACAAGAATATTAGCAGGTTAGTATATAAGAGTCGAGCTGATAGCTGATAAAAATGATGTTTGGATTTATTAATAAGTAAATTATCTATTGCTTGTTATTGAGGAAATAACAAGTGGCGGAGTGGACGGGACTCGAACCCGCGACCCCCGGCGTGACAGGCCGGTATTCTAACCAACTGAACTACCACTCCGCATTTTCGTTGCTGTCTGAGTCTCCCCTGACAGCGGCGTGAATAATACGAACCAGCCCCTACTTCGTCAAGGGCTTTTTTGTTTTTTTACAGGTTTTTTAGTCATCTGACATCGAAAGGTTTAAAATTTCACCTGTTTTGTCATTTTTTGAGCCATTTTCTGCATCAGTTGTTTTTTGCTGTTCTGATTTTTTTGCCTCGGTTGCTTTCTTTTTCTTTAAAAAAGCAAAATTCAATTTAAGTTTTATTGGTTTATTCTGCACAAAAACACGAATACATAACCAACCAATAAATAATATGGCCAAATTCCCACCAATAATTAAACTTACCATTACACCGGTTGCCATTACTTTTGGTTTTATAACAGGCTCTGGAATATTTTCTTCCTTAATGAGGCTCGCTTTTGGAATTTCAGGAATAACTTCTATCGGTCTTTCTATTTCAAATAAATAGGTTGGCAACGTAGCCATAAACTCTCTGTCATTTACTGTTGAGCCAAACACAGAAATTTCAATGTTGTAACGTCCCCATCCGTAATCTTGTAAAGCCAGTTCTCTTACTGCGGTGTTATTAGTGTCTAAGTAAAATACTTGCTCTTCATTATTGGGATAATAAATTTTCCCTTGCATGATAACGGTTTCAGGCTTTAATAACTTTTCATCAATATTTATAGTAATACGGTGATCGTCCCCCTCATCGGTTGCTTCAACTGAGGTAAAACTAAAAGGCGGCTCATGCACAACTATCGTGTCTTGAACAACTCGTCGCTCAAGGACATCGGTGGTAATATAAAGTTCTGGCCGCCACTCGCCTGGAGTAAAATTTAAAGTAAACTCACCCGTAAACACACCGTCTTTTGCACTTTCATCAAATCCGTAGCCATCGTCTTTAAATTCAGTAACTTGCTGTATGCCCGCTCCAAAATTTTCAAAATTTTCATTATTAGTACTCACAAAACTCACATTGAGCGATACCGCATCTTTGAAAAGATTAGCGCGAATGGGCTCGCCATCATTTAAAATCTCACCGGTTACCTTTACAGTTTCACCCTGAAAAAGAATCTTAGGGAGTGGATCAACCTTAAGCGATAGCTCACCAATTACAACAATACGGCTCTGTGGCATTATTTGGCCAATAACTTGCCATGGCCCAGGCATAGGGTTGCGAATAACCACTAGATCGTAATTTAATTCGTCGTACCAATCTAGGCTGGTGTTTCTTACCGCATTGGTTGCAAAGTACTTAGTGCCATCGGGTCTAACTAAAATAACGGCAGGCGAGCCAGGACGTCTAAAAAATATTAATTTTATTTCATCAATTTTGTCATCTATACGAAAACGGTTATCCAGTAACGGGATTTCATTTTGTTTACCGCTGCCTTTTAACTCTTCAACTTGCTTTACGCTGTGTGCATCGGGGTGGAAACACACGGCAATTAAAAGCAGTGAAACTACTAATAGCGTTTTCATAATAATGCCCTATTCAGCGCGCCATAAACAATGGCCGCCCTCCTTTTGTACAATGTCTAAACGCGTTTGATGTGCGCTTTGCTCTGCTTCGCTTGCTGCTATAACTACCAAAGGCGCCCTGTCGCTACTTAGGCGTCTAATACCGCCTTTTTGATCTTCACTTGAGTCATCTTTGTTTTGATTTAGGTTTAGCTTTACTTGTCCACCGGTCATTGCCAGGTAAACATCGGCTAAAATTTCAGAATCCAGTAAGGCGCCATGTAACGTCCGCTTAGTGTTATCAACATCGTAGCGACGGCAAAGCGCATCCAGGTTGTTCTTTTGTCCTGGATGCAAGTCACGCGCCATTTTAAGGGTATCAAGCACGCCACAAAAATCATGGGTGTTTTGATAACCTTGATTTAATAACGCAAATTCATTATCCATATGGCCAATATCGAACGGCGCGTTATGAATAACGAGTTCTGCGTCTTTAATATAGTCAAAAAACTCTTGGGCAATGTCTCTAAAAAGCGGTTTGTCACGTAAAAATTCGTTGGTAATACCGTGAACGTCGATTGCTTCTTCTTCAATGCTGCGTTGTGGATTTATGTAAACGTGAAAATTATTGCCGGTTAACCGGCGATTCATTAGCTCCACACAGCCAATCTCAATGATTCGATGCCCTTGTTTAGGGTCGATGCCGGTGGTTTCTGTATCTAAAACTATTTGTCTGCGTGCCATATCGAATTAAGCCTGACTCTGGTATCTTTCTATAATCACTTTATTGTACATAATATCAAGGTAAAACAGTGCAAAAAACCGTAGAGATTTACACCGATGGTTCGTGTTTAGGTAATCCAGGCCCCGGTGGTTATGGTATTTTTATGATTTATGAAGCCCACGAAAAAAAATTAAGTCAAGGTTACAAACTCACAACAAACAACCGCATGGAAATGCTAGCTGCCATTGTTGCGCTAGAATCACTTAATCGTTCATGTCCTGTTACCCTGACTACCGATAGCCAATACGTAAAACAAGGCATTGAGTCGTGGATCACCAATTGGAAAAAACGCGGTTGGCAAACCTCTGCTAAAAAGCCGGTTAAAAATGTCGACTTATGGAAACGTCTCGATAAAGCCTGCGCCGAGCACGATGTTACTTGGAAATGGGTAAAAGGTCACAGTGGCCATAAATATAATGAAATTGTTGACGACCTTGCCCGTGATGCGGCCAGCGGCAACAACTTAATTGATGATGAAGGTTACCAACCGTAACCCTCTACATCATGCTATTTTTTATTTTGCTGATAATGTTGCTTTGAGGTCTGCCTAAGCCCTACCCCTTTTATTGGCGCAAATTGTGGCCGTGCATGCCACTTAGGTTTTATTGGCGTAAGTGGCGCAACACGCTTTCGTGCCACCAGCAAATATACACTGCCCATAGGTTTTAAATATTGCTTGGTAAAGCTGCGCCAAAACGCAAACCGCGACAACCGGTTACCGCGTGCCAACGATGAATAAATAAAGCGCTCATCGGCCACAATTTCAAACCCAAGCAAATTAAGCCAGTCTTTTACCCGTGCAGGGGTAAAAAAGCGCCCTGTCCACGGTAATTTTTGACCACTAAATGGCAGTAATTGCGCTAACCCACAAAAGCTAAAAGGATTAAAACCGGTAATGGCAATATAACCGCCGGGAATAAGCGAACGATGAGCCTCACGTAATATATGATGCGGATCTGAGTGATACTCTAAACAATGGCTCATAATGCACGCATCTATACTGTGCTCATAAAAAGGCAGTTCGTCTATGTCAGCCACCACTCCGGTATAAGGGCCTGGCTCTGCAACACATACTTGATGCTTAATGGAACTTTTGCTGGTATCTAACTCGCCACTTAAATTACCCAATTTAAGCATATGATAGCCAAACATACGTGGTAACCACGGCGACAATTTGCGTTCTATATCACAACGTAAATAATCACCATGCGGAAACTGTTGCCATGACAACGGTTTGGGGCCTTCTTGAAAACTAAGGGCTGGTTTCATTATATAAGCTCGTTATAATATTAATTAAATACCACTTTATAGAGCAACGATACATGGTGCAAGTCAAAGCAATTAAAGCCTTTTCTGATAACTACATTTGGTGCTTAACCACCGAGCATAATAATCAAGCGTGGGTGGTTGACCCTGGCCAATCTGCGCCGGTCACTGAGCATTTAGCACAGTATAATTTAACCCTAGGCGGTATTTTGATAACGCATCATCATTATGATCACACTGATGGCGTTGCCCAATTAGTAAAACAGTATCCAAACGTTGAGGTTTACGGCCCAAGTAACAGTCCATTTAAAGGAATAACAATGCCTTTAAATGAAGACCAAACGATTACCGTTTTAGGCACCTCATTTAATATTATCACCACGCCTGGCCACACACTCGATCATATTTGTTATGTTAATGATGCACTTGCCTTTACTGGCGACACCCTATTTAGTGGTGGTTGTGGGCGCTTATTTGAAGGCAGCCCAGAGCAAATGTGGCATTCATTTAATAAGTTGCGAGCACTGCCAAGTGATTGCAAAGTGTATTGCACCCACGAATACACCCAAGCAAACTTGGCCTTTGCAAAAGCGGTTGAGCCACGAAACCCCGAATTACTCGCTTACAGCCAGCAAGTAGATGAATTGCGTAATAAAGATGAAATAACGTTGCCAAGTACCATAGGCCATGAGCTGAAAATTAACCCTTTTATGCGTAGTAATTTGCCAAACATTACAGAATTAATACCAAAAGAATATTGTTTAGTTACAAAAAACAATGAACCTTGGGAAAACTTTGCTAGTCTGAGAAAGTTCAAAGATCATTTTTAATTTGGGCCTGTTGACCTTTCAAGGTTAAACATGCGCTAGCAACAACAATAATAAAACGATTAGTTAATAAACAACAAGTTAACATTTTCTAATCATATTTGTTTGGAACTTTTAACGGTCATAAGTGGCAATGTTGACTCATTATGGGTAGTATTCGCCGAGTTTTTTACCCTATGTATTGGTATTTATGAATAAATCTCCTCTTTTATTGGTCTTAGTGATGACGCTAAGCGGTTGTCAAACACTGACAACGTTAAACACAGATTCACAAAATCAGGCACTAGACCAGCTTGAAGGCGCAAGCCCAAACGATATTAGCACGGCGCTGATGATGAACGCGCAATATCAACAAGTGAACGATATCGAAGAGGAAGCCCCTGTGTTTGACGATGTTTGGGAGCGTATTCGTTACCAATTATCTATCGATATTCCCCAAAATCGCCCAGTGGTCGCTGAGCGTAACTATTATGCGCGCCATCAAGCATACTTAGATCGTATCTCTAAACGTGCTGAGCCGTATTTGCACTTTATTGTTGAAGAAATTGAAAAGCGTGAAATGCCAATCGAAATTGCACTTTTACCTATAGTAGAAAGTGCTTTTGACCCTTATGGCTACTCGCATCGCACCGCATCGGGTATTTGGCAATTTATGCCAGCAACCGGCGAGCGTTTTGATTTAAAACAAAACTGGTGGTATGACGGCCGTCGCGACATTGTGCAATCAACTCGCGCAGCGCTTGATTATCTCTCATACTTACACAAAACCCTTGAGGGTGACTGGCTGAACGCAATTGCAGCTTATAACTCAGGTGAAGGCCGCTTACTGCGTGCGATTAAAAAGAATCGTAAAAAGCATTTACCTACCGATTTTTGGTCACTTGATTTACCTCGTGAAACCACTGCCTACGTGCCTAAATTATTAGCATTAGCCGATTTATTAAAGCGCGCTGATGATTTTAATGTGTCATGGAAGCCTATCATTAACGCGCAAGTGGTTGAAGTGGTCAATATTGAGTCACAAATTGATTTAGCGCTGGCAGCCGACATGGCTGACATGACCCTTACCGAGCTATACAGACTAAACCCTGGATTTAACCGCTGGGCAACAGACCCTGATGGCCCACACTTTTTATTAATACCCACCGATAAAGTAGAGCAATTTACAGAAAAATTGGCTGCAACTGACATTAAAAATCGTCTTCGCTGGCAACAATATAAAGTAAAAAAAGGTGATAGCCTGTCGGTAATTGCCAGTAAATTTACCACTAGCACCAATGCAATAAAGTCATTAAATAAGCTTAATTCAAACGTAATTCGTGTTGGCCAACAAATTTTAGTGCCGCTAACAGATGGTAAAATTAACAGTGAACATTTGCCTCAGCAAGTACGCGCGGCCGCTAATAAAAGTTTGCGTACTAAGCTCTCACACACGGTAAAAAGTGGTGACACATTGTGGGACATAAGCCGCGAATACGATGTCACTATAGGTGAATTAGCTAAGTGGAATAAGCTGAAGAAAAATGCAGTACTGCGTTTAAATCAAAAATTGGTTGTTTATAAATCAGCAAATCAGCCTAAAGAGTCAGCGAATAACACCAATCGCACTATTACTTATAAAGTGCGTCGGGGTGATTCATTAGCGCGTATAGCCTCTAAGTTTAATTTAACCGTGAGCGATATAATTAAATGGAATGACTTGGCTGGGCAAAAATACTTACAGCCAGGCCAAAAGCTTAAACTCAAGGTTGATGTGAGAAGTAGCTAATAAACATAACCAATAAATAAAAAAAGAGCGCATGCGCTCTTTTTTTATTTGGCTTAGCTTACAATGCCCAAAGGCTGTGCGGTTTGCCATGCCCCGCGAGTAAAATCGGGAATATCTATTGAGCGGCTACGCTCACTCACAGACTGGGCTGATAACGGCGAAATAACCGACCATGCCGCCCCGTCATAAACGTCTTGATCTAGCGGTTCACCATTTCTTAAGCAGTAAATCATCCGCCAAAACATTAAAAAGTCCATGCCACCGTGACCACCATTGCGCTGCGCCTCTTCACCCATTTTTGTCCATAAGGGATGGTCGTACTGCTCATACCATGCGCTCATATCATAATCCCACTCATGAAAACTTTTTGAGCCACCAGTTTCAATGGCAATACGATTAGGGAAACCTGCAAACACGCCATTCGTGCCTTGTATTAAGTTATGTCGTGAGTACGGCCGAGGGGTTGTCGTATCGTGCTGCACCATAATACTGCGCCCTTTGAGAGTTTTAATCAGCGTCGTGTTCATGTCACCAGCAATATAATTGAGCTGGTTACGGGGATGATCGGCAGCAAACTCACGTTGCGCATAGGCGCTTCGGCCAAGTGAAGGTGAGCTCATTGAGGTTAAAAAATCGAACCGATCGCCACGATTTATATTCATGTATTGCGATACCGGCCCTAATCCATGCGTAGGATATAAATTACCGTCACGTCTTGCATGCCACTGCGTTCGCCATGAGCCTGTTTTGTGCTCAAGCTCTTTCATTTGCCAGCGCAGTTCATGAATATACGCCGCTTCGCCATGTAACAGCTTCCCAAATACACCTTGGCGTACCATGTTTAATACCATTAACTCGTCGCGGCCGTAGTTAACATTTTCCATCATCATGCAGTTTTTTTGCGTACGCTCTGCGGTATCGACAATTTGCCACATTTCATCAACAGTCAGTGCCAGAGGCACTTCAACAAAAGCATGTTTTGCGCTGTTCATGGTATCGATAGCCATTGGCGCATGCCATGCCCATGGTGTTGAAATAATCACAATATCAATGTCTTGTCGTTCGAGCATTTGTTGATAAGCGCGCTCACTGCCACTATACAATGCAGGCTTTGCCACTCCCGTATCAACTAAATAATTAGCGGCACGTTCTAAAACCTCTGTATGAGTATCGCAAATAGCCACTATTTGAGTACCTTCAATGTGGCTCATACGCTTTACATGGCCATACCCGCGCTGACCCACACCAATAAACCCTACTCTCACCACATCCATTTTAGGTGCGACCAAACCGATAACGGAGCGCCCTTGTTGCATAGGCGCGCTAGTATGAACACTGCCACTAGATGCGCAGCCACTAACCACACCTGCAGCGGCAGCTACACTGGCTGCCTTTAAAAAATCCCGACGATTAAATTGCTTCATTACTTATCCCTTTTGTTATTATTTTTAACTTACCTAATGGCGATTAATGGGTAAAGGGCCAAAGAGGTAAGCTGCATAAAAATAGGTTTAAAAGGGATAAAAATTCGCATTGTGTTATTGTTTGGGGTTATAGTCGAAAAAATATTATTTCCTAACTTATTATGTCTTATATAAAAACCATCACATTTTTTTTAGTTATTGTACTAACGGGTTGCTCAGAGTCTGCAACCCCCACTTCCTCGCTCGAAAACAGTCCGGGCATTAGTTTAAATAATATAAAACAGCATATTAAAACCCTTGCCTCTGATGACTTTGAAGGTCGCGGTCCTTTAACATTGGGTGAAGTAAAAACCGTTGGCTATTTGAGTGAACAATACAAAGCCATAGGGTTAACTGGTGCCTATAACGGTGATTTTTTACATCCGGTTAAAATGGCCATGATCACCGCAGATCAAAACATGCAATTGACCATGGGTGATTTAAGCTTTAAAGCGGGTAAAGACTTTACTGCTCGTACTAAACAATTGCAGCCAGTTATTGATGTTCGAAATTCTGATGTGGTCTTTGTCGGTTATGGTATAAATGCCCCTGAATATAACTGGAACGACTACGCCAATATTGATGTAACTGGTAAAACCGTTATTGTGCTGGTAAACGATCCGGGCTTTGCCACTCAAGACGATACGTTATTTACTGGTAATGCCATGACTTATTATGGTCGTTGGACTTATAAATATGAAGAAGCCGCGCGCCAAGGCGCTAAAGCGGTATTTATTGTTCACGAAACAGCTCCTGCCGCATACCCTTGGGGGGTAGTTGAAAGCTCAAATACCGGCACTAAATACAGTCTAATGGATAACAACCTCAATGCATCTGAATTGCCCGTTATGGGCTGGCTAACACTCGATGCCACCGAGCAAATATTTGCATCAGCACACTTAAATTACCAACAATTAAAGCAACAAGCACTTAGTGAGCAATTTCAAGCTAAAGCGTTGAATTTAAAAGCAACCCTTGCATTTAAAAACGAAGTGTCACATGCAAAATCACATAATGTGGTCGCAAAAATCACAGGCAGTGAAAGCCCAGATGAATACATCGTTATTAGTGCCCATTGGGATCACTTTGGCACTAAACAAACCGACAGCGGTCCTAAAATTTATAATGGCGCCGTTGATAACGCATCAGGCACCGCGGCCACCCTTGAGATTGCTCGAATAATGCAAAAAATGCATCAGCAAACACCGTTTAAACGCTCGATTATTTTTGCCAACTTCACCGCCGAAGAAACCGGTTTAATTGGTTCAGCGCAGTTTGCCTCTGGTGACGTGATCCCAACAAAGAATATGGTTGCCCTACTAAATATTGATGGGATGAACGTACTCGATAGCACCGACTATATTTTACAGTACGGTAAAGACCTCTCGACTATGGAACACTATTTAGCTAAAGCCGCAAACGCGCAAGGACGTCAAGTTAAACTGGATCCTCGTGCGCAAAATGGCTTATTTTTTAGATCGGATCATTTTTCACTCGCCAAACAAGGTGTGCCAAGCTTACTGTTTATGAGCCTAGGTGATACCGATCCTGACTACATCACTCATAAATACCATAAAGAAGCTGACGATTACTCAGCAGATTGGTCATTAGGTGGGGTAAAACAAGATGTAGAACTGATTGTTGATATAGCCTCACAACTGGCGAATAACGGTGATTGGCCAAAATGGACAAGCGAGTCTGACTTTAAAACTAAACGCACCGCTGACAAACAATAAATACAATTAAACATTACTATTTAAAATCCTCCTACTCGGAGGATTTTAGTTTTACCCGTGCCTGTGTAAGCAATGTTTCAGCTTTTGCCCCTAAATACACATATATCGCTAAAGCAATTAAAAGTCCCACCACTGCAAGCATCATCGCTATAGCTGGCATTAAATACTCTGATTGCCCTAATGCGGCTTTAAACATAGTGAGTAGTGCTTCAATTGATATAGCAATTAACACGGTAGAGATAAACCGGGTAATGGTTCGTCGTGTTGATGAGTGTCTAAAAATATCTTTATGCATGAGGATTTCTTCCTCAAGAATTGTTTTGCCAAGATCAAAAACAGCCAATGCTAACGTGATATAAATAATGATGCTAAAGGGTTCTAGGGGATCGGACGAACTATTTACGTGAGTTATTAATTCATAGATGTCGATAAATACGATGTTGAGTAAAAAAAGCACCAAACTAAATAAGCACGCCACAATAATGCCATAACCTGCTTTAAAATAAGGTGACATAGTCGCACGTGCGGTATCACCCATCACAAACTCAATAAGCTGCGTTAAACTTACATCAACAACTAAATAATGTTGATTATTGATAGGTTTGTTTAATTCTTTAATCGCAGATATACATAAATGGTTGGTCGCAATAGAAATATAAGGCGCAGTAAAACAAATAGCATTACAGGCTTTTACATTTAAAAAATAAGGCCGCTCACTTAAATCCTGATTATTGCCTCTCTGTGCTAATTTTTTATTGTAGGCACGTTTAAAACAAACGTTATTGCCCTGTTGTGAGCCCTTCTCGTCCAAACAGTATTGTAATTCTAAAAAAGGATAATGCTTTGTTAAATAGCGCATATCACGATTATTAGCGATGCCGTCATCTATACTCATTAAAATTGATTCTAATAAGCTATGTATTATCTGCTCATATTCGTTATAGCGCTCTACACTACTGATATAACTCATTCTCGCCATAATTAGGCTCCTTAAATACCCTAATCAACAGCTAAGCAAGTTTAAAACCAAAAATTAAAGAACTTAAAAATCAATAGATTAAATTAAATACATTGATGCCATTGCACTATTTTAGTGACAACTGCACACACTATTTCCCGCCACGCACAAAAAAGCAGCTGAGTATTTACTACTTAGCTGCTTTTTATGTCTCGTTTATAAATTACATAAACGCTTTCATCCGTAATGTAATTACTGAATTTTTGCGAACTCTTCTTTTGAAAGCTCACCGTTGCTATCAACATCTAAATCATCAAATAATTGAGCTAGTTGTGAGTTAGCTTGTGCTTCAGACTGGCTAATAACGCCGTCGCCATCAGTATCGAAAGAATCAAAGTCAACCGCAGCAAAAGCCGCTGAAGATGAAGCAAGTGCAATTAAAGCGAGTGTTTTAGTAAATGTTTTCATAATTAATCCTTAGGCTAAATGCCTTAATTAAAATGGTAAGAAGTCCTTTTCAAAGATCCTTAAGGGAAACTAGTACGCTGAAAATTCTTCTTTAGAAAGTTCACCATTACCATCTACATCTAGCTCTGCAAATTGCTCCATAAGCTCAGCAGCAACCGATGCCTCTGCTTGGCTGATGGTGCCACTGCCATCTACATCAAGCGTTTCAAAGTCTGTGCTTGCAAATACTGCAGATGAAGAAGCAAGCGCCATTAATACCAGTGTTGATTGTAACTTTTTCATAATATAATCCTTCAAAGTGTGCAATGTTCGTCAAATAAAAAATAATTGGCTCAAAACTATCAACCTCATATCCTTGCGATTCTTTGTCATAGGCTCCCTTGCCTATTTAGGTTGTCTTGGGCAACTCAGAATCAGTAGTAGTATTGAGCACTAAAGCTGGTTACGCCTCAGAAAACTCTGCTTTAGATAACTCACCGTTTTGGTCAGTATCAAGCTCAGTAAACTGGCTCATAAGTGAGGCGTCAACTGATGCTTCAGCTTGGCTAATAGCGCCGTTGCCATCCACATCGAGTGTGTCAAAATCGGTTGCTGCAAAAGCCGCTGATGAAGAAGCTAAAGCCATTAATACCAGTGTTGATTTAAGTGTTTTCATAATGTAATTCCTTCATTAGGTTGTGCGATAAAAGCGATATGCTTTATCACGTTTTTTGCTAAATACAGCTTAGGTATTACAACTTCGATGCCATGTTTTTAAAGTTATTTAAAAACATGAAGTTAGAATGATTTTGAAGCATTTTAATAAAAATAAACCATGATTTTGTTGCTTTTTAGCAACAACCACTGAGGCTGAAATAAATAAACATTTAGAATCAATAAGTTAAATTATAATAAAAAGAGACATGGGAATGAAAAAACCGGAAAAATCATGTTTAGAGCAGTTATGAGAATAAACCGACTCTGAACACATCCGACATACTTACTTTAACGGTATAAAATAATACGCATAACGCATTGAAATATAATAACTAAAATAATTTTTCTATTATTTTTTATAAAAACTTTTGAAGAACGATTTAAAAACTATCGTTTTGTTGCCAAATGGCGAATTGGGATGAAAACAAGCTGTAATAGAGGAGAGTCGCTAGCAATGTGTTGTTCTAAAAAACAATAAACTAGTCGCTCATACTCATAAGGGCTATGAGCATGAGCAATGTGTTTTACAAAGTCTGCTTTATTTCCAACCTTGCAGCCATTTTTGTTGATCTTTTAAATCGCGCCACTGAATTGGGTATTGGTTTTTTGACATTACCGCCTCAGTGATACATTCAACGACGTTGCCGTCTTCATCAAACTCAACCTCAACAATAATAAAATGTTTTTCCTTATTAATTGCTGGGATCGCTGTCCATTTACTATTAAGCAGTTTTTTAGGATTTAATTTATTCATACTACGCCTTATAAGTTTTCTGCTTGAACATACGCATCAGAGCCACTTTTAGTTTTATTAATCTAATATTCAAGACACTACTAACGTGCCTTTATACATTTGCATTTGGCAATGAAAAGCATATTCACCCACTTTAAGTGCCGGCAGCTCAACAGTGTTATTCTCACCCATAGCGAGCGTTTTACTGATATCGAGTGAAGGAAACACCACCGTTTCGGCGCATGGGGCGCTGTCTTGTCGATTAAACGTCAGCGTTATTTTTTTATCAGCAGCCACTTTAATATGGGCAGGATAATAAACGCCGTTATTAACCACTATCGTTATTTTGTTATTATTACTCTGCACTTGCTTAGGTTTGTATAGCCAAAACCAGTAAATAATAACCGCAATTAACAATGCGCCGAGTATATTGATCATCAACATAATGCTACTCCTATTTATAAAATTACGATTTACTGGGTTTAAAAAAGCGCAGGCGATTGGCGTTTGTGACCACAGTTAGTGATGACAACGCCATAGCAGCACCTGCAACAACCGGGTTGAGTAATATACCAAAAAATGGATATAACAGCCCCGCAGCAATTGGAATACCTGCCACATTGTAAATAAATGCACCAAATAAATTTTGCTTAATATTGACTATAGTGGCGCTACTAATCGCAATGGCATCGCCAAGACTCTGTAATGAACCACGCATTAAGGTGATATCAGCGCTCTCAATCGCCACATCGGTGCCAGTGCCAATAGCAAACCCAACATCGGCCTGTGCCAGTGCCGGCGCATCGTTTATACCATCACCCGTCATACCGACTATTTCACCTTTAGCTTGGCGTTTAGTTACTTCACTGGCTTTGTCATCAGGCATTACTTGGGCAATAAAGTCCTTAATACCGACTTTGTTAGCGACGGCTCTAGCGGTAGCTTGGTTATCACCGGTCAGCATAACAACATGGATACCTTTTTTTTGTAGACGTTTAATGGCCTCTGCTGAATCGTCTTTTATCGGATCGGCTACCGCTATAATGGCTTGTAGTTGGGTATCAATAGCAAAATACATTGGCGTTTTAGCGGCGCTGGCTAATTGCTCTGCTTGCTCTTTTGCCTCTGCAATACTGATATTGTGTTGGCTCATAAGCGCTTCATTGCCAAACAATAAAGTTTGTCCATTTAATGTGCCTGTAACACCTTGCCCCGTCACAGCGTTAAAATCGCTGACTTTTTCAATCGTGATATCTTCATTTTCAGCATAACTTACAATAGCTTGCGCTAAAGGATGTTCAGAGCCGCTTTCAAGACTAGCGGCAAGCTTTAGCACGTGTACTTTATCGCTGTCATTAAAATTAATGATATCGGTAACGGTGGGTTTTCCTTCTGTGATCGTGCCAGTCTTATCTAAAATCATGGTGGTTATTTTAGAGGTAGTTTGCAGCGCTTCTCCATTACGAATAAGTATTCCCAATTCAGCGGCTTTACCTATCCCAACCATAATTGACATAGGGGTTGCTAAACCCAGCGCACACGGACAGGCAATGATAAGCACCGTGGTCACGGCCACTACCGCATAAGCAATGCTCGGCTCGGGGCCAAAATTAAGCCATGCAAGGCCCGCGAGCACTGCAATAATCATTACCGTAGGAACAAATACGCCGGATATTACATCGGCTAAACGCCCTATGGAGGGTTTAGAATTTTGTGCTCGTTTAACCATATTAATAATACTGGCAAGTGTGGTTTCACTGGCAATATGGGTGGCTTTAAATAGCAACGTGCCACTTTTATTAATACTGCCTGCAACAACGGTATCGCCCTCACTTTTGTTCACTGGCATAGGCTCACCCGTGAGCATTGACTCATCAACTGAGCTGCGACCTTCAATGACTTCTCCATCTACAGGGATTTTTTCACCGGGGCGTACACGCACAGTCTCGTTTTTTAGTACCTCACTAATAGCTATATCTTGCTCTTTGTTATCACGCACTACCCGAGCGGTTTTTGGCTGCAAACCGATTAAGCGTTTTATCGCCTCAGATGTGCGACCGCGGGCTTTTACTTCAAAGGCAAGGCCTAGGCTAATTAAACCGATGATCATCGCTGAGGCTTCAAAATAAACATGCCTGGCCACCTCGGGTAGCACGCTTGGCGCAATGACTACCACCATAGAATACAACCACGCGGTACCTGTGCCCAACGCAATCAGTGTATCCATATTGGCGGTGTGGTTTTTAAATGACTGCCATGCGCCGTTGTAAAACTGTTTACCCGCAATGGCCATAACCACTAAAGTGACTATACCAACAATAAACCAGCCAATGCGCTGCGCGTTGGTGGTGACACTCATATCAAAAATAAGCCCATACAACATAAGCGGAGCGCCAACGCCTAGCGCCAATACCATATTACGCATTAGCTTTTTATAATGTGCGTTATCGGCTTTGGCTTTTTCATCTAGCGCGTCTTGCTCCGACTCGCTATTCATTGGCTTAGCCTTGTAACCAATATTTTCGACTGCTTCAATCAGCTCTGCTGATGGCGCATTGCCTTCAACTTGCACACTGCGATCAGCAAAGTTCATTTCAACACGCTGCGCACCTGATACGCTTTTTAGCGCTTTTTCTATTTTTGCGACGCAGCTGCCGCAATTGGCGCCTTCAATTATAAAATTTTGCACTGTGTCTTTATTGTTGCTCATTTTGTTTCCTCGGAACTAACTTGTTCGTTAAGGGGATCTACAAAGGTCTCAATTAAACTACATATATCAGCACTTGCGGCACCATCGCTTGAGTTTTCCCACTGTTTTACCGCTGCTTGCATACGCGTTCTTAGTTTGAGTGTTTCTTGAAATAGCCGCTCTGTTTCTTCAAGTCGCTTTGCTATTAATTGTCGTGTCAGTGGACACGGACAATTCCCTTGCTCCGACTGAGCAACTATTTGCTGAATATCTTTAATAGAAAAACCAAGTTGCCGTGCACTAATAATAAACTTTAAACGCTGTTGATCGGCAGCGGTATACACTTGATAGCCATTGCTTTGGCTACGAATGGGGTTAAGTAACTTTATACGCGTGTAGTGCCGCACTGTATCTTGGGTCACTCCCATGATTTTAGCTAGCTGTTTAACATACATAACTCACTCCATCGGGTTTTAATAGTGATATAATAAACCTATGTGTAACACACAGGTCAACCGCTATTTTAAAACTCAGGGAATGCGTTATCGGCACATTAAATAAGTGATTACGTTTGCTTAAAGAAGAGGAAGAATACAGCAGTCACAAAATAGTGACTGCTAGAAAATGTAGACGTTATTTTGCTAAGAGTTAGGTTAACAATAATTTAATTTGCTTCGCTACGCGATTGTTTAAGTGCTTCACCTAGCTGCCCAGCAATTGCTTGGATCTCAGGCATGGCTTCTTGCACTAAAGATTGTGACATTTGCATAGATGCTTGCATCACCTGTGGCATTTTTTTCAAAATAGCTTGCCCTGACTCTGTTTTATAAAAATCGAGCATATCGCTAATCTCTTGCTCACTAAATTGCTTATCATAAAGGTTAACCATCATAGGCTGCATTTTTTGCCAGCTCATTTTGGTTTTTAGCACCTCAGTCATATCGGCATAATATTTATCAAATATTGGCTTTTCATCTGGCTTTACACCCATTTGCACCGACATATTTTGCATCATGCCCTCAACTTGAGAATACATAGAGTCAACCATGGCGTCCATATCCATCACCTCTACCAGCTCATCAATTTTTTGTTGCTTAGTAGTTTGCGCTGCATATAAGTTAGTTGAAAAAATAAGTAGTGATAAAAGTAATACCTTACCCATATTAATATCCTTTTTGTATTTGAATTTACGCCATACTCACATGTTCAATAAGTGTTGTAAATGGGAACAACCAAAAAAACAAAAAGCCGAATAACTACCATTATTCGGCTTTTTGTCGTTTGTTAGGGTTAATCTTTTTCGATATTATCGAGTCCTTTCGTTCCATCTTTGGCTTTTAACTTATGATGAATAGCGGTTTTAATTAGCATATAACCACTAATGGGCGCCGTGATTAATAAAAATATAGTGATTAATATTTCTTTTACGCTTAAGCCACTAGCTGAATTGGCAAAAAATACCATCGCAGCCGTGAGTATACTTGCCATCCCTAAAGTGGTTGCTTTAGTTGGCCCATGTAAACGCATAAAAAAGTCCGGCAGTTTAATTAAGCCAATAGAGCCAATTAAAATAAAGAGCCCACCTAATAACAGCAATATTGATACGATCCATTCACTTATCATTTTAATACCTTACTCAATTATATCGCCACGAAGTAAATACTTACATACTGCCACCGTACTTATAAAGCCTAACATTGCGATAAGCAAAGCGGCTTCAAAATATAAACCTGTTCCCATACTGATGCTATATAAAATAATCAATGCAATAACGTTAATGTACATTGTATCGAGCGCCAAAATACGATCTGGTACTGATGGACCAATAATAAGTCGCCATAGATTTAGTAGTAATGACAATCCAACCATTGAAAAAACAATCAGTAATACTGTATCTAACATTGAAATATCTCCTTTAGGGGAGCTTCGTAGCGTGCTTTAATTTGTTTGATAAGTGCTTGCTCATCATCTAAATCTAACACGTGAATTAATAAATATCGCTGCGCCGGTTCATCGTCTTCATTAAGTGACTTAATGAGAGGATAAACCTCAGCACTGACTGTACCCGGCGTTAAAGACACACAACTAGCTAAAATAGTAATTGGCATTTCATGCATTAAATCGATAGGCACTTTAACAAAACCTGGACGTAAATTTTTTGAAGGGCCCAGTATTAATAAGGCCACTTGTAAATTAGCCACAATAATATCGTAAAGCACAATAAGTAACTGCTTAAACGCCAAGCCAGGCTTTAATATGAGTGGTTGTGGATCTCTAAACGACATACTAAATAAAGGAATAAGCAGTGCTAACAATGCACCCAATATAATATGCCCTACAGACACACTGTTATTTAATAATAGCCATACTATAAATAAAAATAGACTACGAAACGGTGTGGGTAACCAACGAAAACGAGCTTCTAAGCGCATTACAGACCTCCCTTGAGTACCGCATTAATACCACCACTAATATCATGAAGTTGAGTTGCTGTTTCAAGTGCATATTGCGTTGCCAAATCACCAAAAACAACCAACAGTATTGAGCTTGTGAGCAGGCCAACAAGTACGATAACTTGCAACGGATGTGCATTAGCAACATCAGCAGCCTCACCGCCTTTGTCTTTATGCTCCCAAAACAAACTCGTGCCTGCACGTGATATAGCAACAATTAACGCTAAGCTCATAATTAAGTAAACAGGCCAAAATACCAGTGCTTGCTCACTGTTTAAGGTGGTTTTTAAAATCCAAATTTTACCTACAAAACCTGAAAGTGGCGGCATACCTATGACGGTTAGTCCAGCGATAATAAAACACGCTCCCAACAAGAATGGTTGTTTAACTGCGCGTCCGCCAACTAATCTGTCGCCGGCTTTACCTCGCTGAGTTGCAATTAAATCAGCCAGTAAAAATAGTGCTGCAGTCACTAACGTTGAGTGCACCAAATAATACAATAGTGCAGCTGTGGCGTTTATATTTTGAAGTGCAACCAGTGCCACTAAAGTACCCACAGAAACCAGTACTAAGTTTGCGGTAAGCTTACGTAAATCTTGTGCTGCCAACACCCCGATTGCCCCAATCACTATGGTAGCAATGGCCAACGCCCATAGCCAAGACTGCGCCATATGCTCAAGTTCACCGGCTTGCTCACCAAATACCACTGTATATACGCGTAAAGTGGCGTAAACACCTACTTTGGTCATAATCGCGAATAATGCAGCAACCACGGGTGTCGCACTTGAATAGGCATTTGGGAGCCATAAATGCAGTGGTAATAGTGCACTTTTAAGGGCAAATACTACAAGCAATAGTAACCCGCCCGCTTTAGCTAAATAAACATCATCACCAGTTAACTGCGGTACTTTATTAGCCATATCAGCAATGTTTAGGGTACCCAATACCCCATATAAAATACCTAAGCCGATTAAAAATACACTTGAGCCAACCAAGTTTAAAATAACGTAATGCAGTGCTGCACGTGTTTTTGGTTTACCGCCGCCGTGCATTAATAGCGCATAAGAAGCAATTAGTAACACTTCAAAAAAGACAAAGACGTTAAATAAATCGCCCGTTAAAAACGCACCATTTACCCCTAATATTAAAAAATGAACCAAGGGATGGAAAAAGCTGCCTTGCTCGTCATCGCCGGCACACCCATATAAAACCACACCAAGACCTAAAAAGGCGGTTAAAGTAACCAGTAAAGTTGAGAGCATATCTGCTACCAGTACAATACCAAACGGCGCTGACCAGTTACCGATTGCATAAACAATAATCCCGTTATCTTTAACCTGAACCAGCAGTAATACTGTAATTACAAAGGTTAAAATAGCCATTAGGCTTGAAGTTAATCGCCGTGCAAATAAACTTTTGCCACACGGTGGCAGTAGCAGAATGATTGCCGCTAGCATAGGCATTAAAACAGGCAAAGATGCTAAATGCTGAATCATTTTCTCTCCTTGCGTTTACTTCTGGTTAGGGTGCCATCAACATGATCATTCCCTAAATCTGCTCGCCCTCGTATCGATAAAATAACCACAAACGCAGTCATGGCAAATCCTATCACAATAGCTGTTAATACTAAGGCTTGTGGCAGCGGATCGGCGTAATCAGCGCCAGTTCCAAGTACCACCGCTTTATTGATAGTTAAGCGCCCTGATGAGAATAAAAACAAATTAACCGCGTAAGAAATCATTGTCAGCCCCAATACCACTGGGAATGTGCGCGCTCTTAATAATAAGAACACACCACAGGTGACTAGCACGCCAACGCAAGATGCGTATAACAGTTCCATTAAATATTTACCTCTTCTTTCTCTGCTTTCGCTGTCATATTACCTAAGCTCGCAAGGATCATTAGCGTCGCGCCAACGACGGTTAAGTACACGCCCAAGTCAAATACAATGGCGCTAGCTAGCTCTGTTTTACCAACAAACGGAATATCAAAGTAATCAAACCAGGTAGTTAAGAATGGTTTATCGAAGAACCAACTTCCGACACCCGTAAACATGGCGATAGCGATACCTGATGCAATAATTTTTCGATAGTTAACATCAAAACGTTCATTAATCCACGCAGTACCATGGGCCATATATTGTAAAATAAAGGCAATAGAGGTCACTAGGCCGGCAATAAATCCACCGCCCGGTAAGTTATGACCACGTAAGAAAATATAAGCGGATACTAATAGCGCCAATGGTAATAAGCTTTGTGAAATACAAGCCAATAAAATAGGGTGACGGTCTTTAGACCATGGGCGCCCTTCACTGTCGCTTGCTGGCATATAAAGCGGAATTCTTGATAACAGTTTAAATATACCCAGTGCTGCAATCCCTAACACGGTGATTTCACCTAAGGTATCAAAGCCCCTAAAATCAACTAAAATAACGTTAACAACGTTAGTACCCCCACCGCCTGTTTTAGCATTAGCAACAAAGAATTCAGAAATTGAATTAAGAGGACGGGTCAGTAATGCATAACAAATACTAGCAATAATTACCCCCACCGTAGAGGAAATAACCACATCACGTAAAATACGCAACGAGCTTGACTCTCTTGGCGTACTTTGCGGTAAGAAAAACAGTGCCAACATTAATAATATGATGGTCGCAACTTCTACTGTAAGTTGCGTTAAGGCCAAGTCAGGCGCTGAAAAACGTGTAAACGCTACCGACACCATTAATCCCACAATCGACAGCATTAATAACGACACCATCCGAATTCGATGCCAAATAACGGTAGCAATAGCACCAATAATCAATAGCCCTGCACCTATAGCATTTTGAATATCAACTGGGGTGTTAGGTACACTGCCAGCTAGCTGTTTCATTTCAAATAATGGCCAACCTGAGGCAAGTAATACAACACCTAACATAATAAATACATAGCGTTGTAATGAGCCATTTTCTGTTGATTGGATTTTGTTTTGACACCAATTAACCACAACCGCTAAAAAACGCTCGAATATTTTTTTAGCATTAAAAGGGGGTAACGACGCCTGAAACTGGAACAAGTACTTACGATTAACGTAAATAAATAAACCACCAATCACCGCCATACCACTCATAAGTAGAGGTAAATTGAAACCGTGCCAAATAGTTAGCTTGTACTCAGGCATAGCTTGGCCAAGCACCGCCAATGAGGCAGCCGATAAAATACCATCTACTGCAAAGTGCGGAAAAATCCCCACTAAAATACACAGCACCACTAAAATTTCGATTGGCACTCGCATATAACGTGGTGCCTCATGAGGAGTGCGTGGTAAGTCTATCGGTTCACCATTAAAGAACACGTCATGAATAAAGCGAGATGAGTACGCTACCGACAGCGCACCTGCAACGGTTGCCAGCACAGGAATTAACCACGACATAGAGCCAAGTACTTGCTGATGCAGTGTTTCAGCAAAAAACATTTCTTTTGACAAGAAACCATTTAATAGCGGCACCCCAGCCATTGCCGCCGCAGCAACCATCGCCAATGTGGCTGTATAAGGTAAGTAGCGCCACATGCCATTGAGTTTGCGCATATCACGCGTGCCGGTTTCATGGTCAATAATACCCGTGGCCATAAATAACGACGCTTTAAACGTAGCATGGTTAATAATATGAAAAATAGCGGCTACGGTTGCAAGTTGTGTGTCTAGGCCGAGTAATAGAGTAATTAGGCCTAAATGACTAATTGTTGAATAGGCTAATAAGCCTTTTAAATCATGTTTGAATAGCGCAATGTAAGCGCCAAATAAAAGTGTAGTTAAACCCGTCAAACCGACTAATAAAAACCAAGTGTCGGTTCCCGCCAGTGCTGGATAAAAACGCGCAAGTAAAAAGATACCCGCTTTTACCATAGTGGCAGAGTGTAAATAGGCACTAACAGGCGTAGGTGCTGCCATGGCGTGGGGTAACCAAAAATGAAACGGAAATTGTGCAGACTTGGTAAAGGCGCCTAGTAATACTAGCACCAGCGCTAATTCGTATAAATCATGTGATTGAATAATCGCTTTGCTAGCTAAAATAGTGTCTAGGTTGTAGCTTCCAACAATATCACCTAGCAGCATTAAGCCGCCCAGTAATGCTAAACCACCCGCACCGGTTACCGCCAGTGCCATACGCGCCCCCTTGCGCGCCTCTGATTTATGCCACCAGTAACTAATCAACAAGAACGAGCTAATACTGGTTAGCTCCCAAAATACCCATAACTGAATCACATTGTTTGACATAACAATGCCCAGCATGGCGGTCATAAATAACATTAAGTAACTAAATAGCTTTGGCAGTGAATCGTTTTGACTTAGGTAATAACGGGCATACAAAATAACCAGCAGCCCTATTCCTAAAATCATAAATAAAAACAGTAAACTCAATCCATCTAAGCGTAAGGAAATATCCAGCCCTAAAGCAGGTATCCACTGCGCGCTAAAACGAATGGTTTCTCCCGCGAGAACCGCAGGCGCATGATAAAGTGTAATTGCAAGCGCGGCTAAAGGCGCAATAGCCGTTAGGCTCGTTGCCTGATTTCGAGAAAGTTTGCCGGTGCATGCAGAAATAACACTGCCTAATAAGGATAACAGGGGTATCCAGAGCAAAGTCATAATGAAGGGCCTTTTTGAATCATAAAGTTTATCAATTCGCTACTTGTTATTATTAAATACCAAAGTGACTTGGGTATACGTTTTATATCTGTTTTTTAACAACATTAATACGTACAGTTATACTGATAAACACGGTTTTTGTCTATAGAAAGCGCTTCTAGCGGGGCAATAATCAAACAAAAAAGTCTATAAATTAATGAACTGGGATAAAACCGGCTCAGCTTTTAAGCAGTTTTAATAGGCTCATATAATCATTGGTTAAACAACCTAAAAGCACTCTATTTAATGATTAAAAGCGCGGGAATAAATCTGCATGTTGCTCTATATGAGTTTGCCACAAAGCCCGATATTGCTCTGAAAGTCCAACCTGTTGATATTGCATAATAGACCACTGTGCGCTTGGCTTATAAGCAACACCTCCTTGCTGACAGCTTTTGCTTTTGTGCCATCCTTTTGGCGCATCAGTGTTATGAGCAATAAACAAGTTAGGGGCAACCAACCCCTCAAGCTGACAAAGCCAAGCTTGTTTTTTTGCTGGTAAAGCATATTCATCTTCAAAACCATTAAAGTGCATTAATTCATGTAAAAAGACTGCATAATTAGCCTGCGAGTTAATATGCATTAAGCCCTGATGCACATTGGCAGTACCTTGCTTGGGCATCATAATCGCAAAATCGAATCCTTTAGGAAGCCGCTGCTTAAGTGATGACTGTTGCCAATCGCACTGCGCAAGCGTTGCTTTAGTGCTGTTACAAGCAATTGCATTACCAACATATATAGGCTTTGAAAAACAAAATGCATTACTACTAGGCTCTGGGTGTTGTGCGTATTTTTTCACAAAGTGGTTGAGCCTATATAAACCATCACGGTGATCGCTCAGCATTAGCACATTAAATGTGCATTGCTTTTGTATCTCAATTTGATCGCTCGCTACCAAAAACCCTAATTTATTCATAAAGGAGTTGTTTAATGCATCGAAGGGAGCATGCTGTTGTAACTGTAAATGATAAAAGGCATCCCCTTTAGGTAACTTATTGTGAGCTTTTAATAACGCTAAATCTTGCCAACGCTGTTGAGCAAGCAATGAAGCTGCGAGATGTTTTTGTTGTTTAATTGTTATCTCATCGAGGCTTGCTTGCCAAAAGAGCTTGGCGGTTTCAGTTTGATTATTGGCTATTAATGATAACCCATATCCGTATTGTGCATGGGCTATTTTATTGCGTGCTAAGGTGGCTAATGAGGTCGGGGGGAGTTGTAAAATATGCGATGCAAAGTAACCAGGGAATTGCCAATAACTATCAATCACATTGGCTTTGGCGTGCAATACTTGCCAAAAGCCAATGCTATTTTGTTTATTACTGGAGCCACTAATTAAGCTAGTGCACAGTAATAAAATACTTAATTTAAAAAAATTAGCCCGCGCTTTCACTTGCCATCAACTCAAGCTCTAAACGTGCATATTTATATTCTATAAATTCATGAACGTTCGTGGCCAGCGCCAACTTAAAGTAATCTGTTGCAATTGAAAGCTCACCTGCGGCTTGGTGCTGTTTAGCTAAGTAAAAATAAGCTTCACATAAACGTTGAGCATATTCTTGTTGTGAACTTACACCATCGGCTATCCCTGAAAAAAATGCTTTTTCACTCATATCACCTACATACAAGGCAATAAGCTGGTATGCCCATTCATTTTCATCAAGGGCCGCCGCATTAGCTTTTAACGAAGCGAGTGCCTGAGTTTTATCTTGTGCGGCCTGCGCTAAATAAAGCCACAGCACACGATAAGGATCGTTAGGAGAGCGCTCCAAAAACGTTTTAAAGTCATCCTTTGCAAGCGTAGCTCTATCACCATAGTACAAAGCAATACCACGATTTAAATACGCATATTCATGTTCTTGGTCTAACTCTATGGCTGAATCAAAATACTCGTATGCTTTTTCGTATTGCTGCATCAAGGTATGTTGAATCCCCAAAAAGTTATACACTTCAGCCAAGTCGGGCTTAAGCTTAACCGCTCGGTTAAAATCAATTCGCGATAAAGTTGTCATGCCTAAGCTATCAAACAGCACACCACGGTCATAATACAGCTTTGCTTGTTGCTCTGTACTTAAGTCTGCTCTATTTAATAGCTCTGAAAAACGAGCAATGGCAATTTCATTTCTAAAGTCTGATGCAAGTGGCGCAGTAAATGGCACATTAATAATAGCAGCGGGTTTAGTAGTAGCCTGACAAGCGCTTAAAGACAAAATAGCAAAAGATGCCAAGGCTAAATGTTTAAGTCTCATTAAAATCCTTAATACCGAGGTAAGTAGCAAATAGATAAGACATAAGCTGTCTTGTAAGGTTCATTCTTGTTATATGTTACTTAACGTCTTGAACACAATAGATTGCTAACATTAAAGCATAAAAAAAGGGGCTAAACAGCCCCTTTTTATACTATCCAGTAATTATCTGGATGAAAGATTAGCAATTACGCGTCTTTAGACTCGTCAGCTGCAGGTGCTGCTGATTCCATTGCTTCTTTAATACTTAGACGTACACGGCCTTGGCGGTCTACTTCTAGTACTTTAACTTTAACTTCTTGACCTTCACTAAGGTGGTCAGCAACGTTGTTAACACGCTCTGTGCTGATTTGTGAGATATGCACTAGGCCATCTTTTCCAGGAAGAATATTTACAAACGCACCAAAGTCAACGATACGTACAACTTTACCTTCGTAGATAGTACCAACTTCAAGCTCAGCAGTTAATTGCTCAATACGGCTAATTGCATTTGCTGCACTTTCACCGTCTGTAGCAGCAATTTTGATTGTGCCATCATCACCGATTTCAATCGTAGTACCTGTTTCTTCAGTAAGTTGACGAATAGTTGCGCCACCTTTACCGATTACTTCAGCAATTTTCTTCTGTGGGATTTGCATCGTGTAAATACGCGGAGCAAACATAGATAACTCTTCAGAAGGTGCAGAAATCGCTTCGTCCATCACACCTAGAATGTGTAAACGAGCTGCTTTAGCTTGCTTAAGCGCGATTTGCATGATTTCTTGCGTGATACCTTCAATCTTGATATCCATTTGTAGTGCAGTGATACCGTTAGTTGTACCCGCTACTTTAAAGTCCATGTCACCTAAGTGATCTTCATCACCTAAGATATCTGAAAGTACTACAAAGTTTTCTTCTTCTTTAACTAGGCCCATCGCGATACCCGCAACAGAGGCTTTAATTGGTACACCCGCGTTCATAAGCGCTAGAGACGTACCACAAACCGATGCCATTGAAGATGAACCATTTGATTCAGTGATTTCAGATACAACACGAATTGAGTAAGGGAACTCAGTTAATGTTGGCATTACAGCTTGGATACCACGCTTAGCTAGGTTACCGTGGCCGATTTCACGACGCTTAGGAGAACCTACAAAACCCGTTTCACCTACACAGAATGGAGGGAAGTTGTAGTTAAGCATAAAGTGGTTTTTGTGCGTGCCAGTTAAATCATCGATTAACTGTGAGTCACGTTCTGTACCAAGTGTTGCTGTTACTAATGCTTGCGTTTCACCACGTGTAAAGATTGCAGAACCGTGAGTACGTGGAAGTACGCCCGTCATTACATCTAGTGCACGGATCATATCTGGTTCACGACCATCGATACGTTTTTCGCCAGCAGCGATACGGCCACGAACGATTTTCTTCTCAAGTGAACCGAATACTTTACCTACTTCTTGCTTATCAAGCGTTTCGCCTTCAGCAAGTTCGCTAGTAAGCGCTTCAACTACGGCATCTTTTGCTGCAGTTAATGCTTCTTTACGCGCTACTTTATCAGTAATACGGTAAGCTTCGCCTACTTTATCAGCAGCAAGTGTTGCTACTTTCTCTTCTAATGCAACGTTTTTCTCAGGTGCAGTCCAATCCCAAGTAGGTTTGCCTGCTTCTGCTTTAAATTCGTTGATTGCCTTGATGATAGACTGTGATTGCTCATGGCCGTATACAACTGCGCCTAGCATTACGTCTTCAGCAAGTACGTCTGCTTCTGATTCAACCATAAGTACGGCGTTATCAGTACCAGCAACAACTAAATCAAGTTGGCTTTCTTCAAGCTCTTTTAGTGTTGGGTTAAGTACGTATTCACCGTTGATGTAACCAACACGTGATGCACCAATTGGACCGCTGAACGGGATACCAGAGATAGCAAGTGCTGCTGATGTACCAATCATCGCAACCATATCAGGTTGGATTTCAGGGTTTACAGAAACAACAGTCGCGATAACTTGTACTTCGTTTACGAAACCATTTGGAAAAAGTGGACGAATTGGACGGTCAATAAGACGTGCAATTAGCGTTTCGCCATCGTTAGGACGACCTTCACGCTTAAGGAAACCACCTGGGATACGACCTGCAGCGTACATACGCTCTTGGTAGTTAACTGTTAGTGGGAAAAAGTCTTGGCCTGGTTGAGCTTCACGCTTACCAACAACCGTTACTAGCACTGACGTGTCGCCAATGCTTGCTAGTACTGCGCCATCTGCTTGACGGGCGATAGCACCTGTTTCTAGCGTCACTGTGTGTTGACCTAGTTGAAATTCTTTTATAATTGCTTGCACTTAAAATATTCCTTAAATGTATTTTTAGTATTAATTAAGTTTTCATCAAAGTACCAATTACAGTACATAATTGTATTCAGTTGGAAATCAATTAAGTACTACAATTGGCAATGATGTAAATAACCGTAGATAAACCTTTTTATCTACGCGCCATAGTATATAACAAAGTCAGGTAAAATTGCGAGCTTAGCACCGAGATAAAATAGTGCTTGCAGCAATGTCAAAAACATTCGCTTTGTGAAAGATAATAGTATGGCTTTTATTCGATATTTCAAGGGGTTTACTAAGAAGTACTGGGGAAAGCGAGAAAATTCAGACACAAAAAAAGGAGCTAAAAAGCTCCCCTTTTGATAATCAAGTTCTTAGCGACGTAGGCCAAGCTCTTTGATTAACGCAGTGTAACGCGAGATATCTTTACCTTTAAGGTAATCAAGCAGTTTACGGCGAGTGCTTACTTTACGAAGCAGACCACGACGTGAGTGGAAGTCATGCTTGTGATCAGCAAAGTGACCTTGAAGCTTGTTGATATCAAAAGTAAGTAATGCTACTTGTACTTCAGGTGAACCAGTGTCGCCTTCAGCGCGTGCGAATTTAGCAATGATATCGATTTTTTCTTGATTGCTTAGTGAC
The DNA here is from genome assembly GCF_030407645.1 of Pseudoalteromonas sp. APC 3495. NCBI lineage: Bacteria > Pseudomonadati > Pseudomonadota > Gammaproteobacteria > Alteromonadales > Pseudoalteromonadaceae > Pseudoalteromonas > Pseudoalteromonas sp. APC 3495. Next base: position 74,381 of record NZ_JASDDA010000008.1, read on the forward strand.
ATAATAACTCCAAAAGTTAAATTTAATAGGTGCTTTAGCCGATCACTAATTCAGCCAAAACGATTAAGCGGGCGTATTCTACCAATTATCAGCATAACTACAAGTTAAACTTTACTCTGGTTGCTGATTAGACAAGCCACGTTTTGATTTTAGATGGCCATCAGGATTACGTTCACCAGTACCAATAAAGATTCCGTCAGCCAGAACTTTTATTGCACCTTCAGGTAATTCTTTACCTAGCACCACAGCTTGACCATGGCTAAATGCTATTCCCTGCTCTTTAGTAATTTCCACAACAGGTAAATCAACTAACGCGGTATCCATTGGCAATAATAGTTCGTCAAGGTAAGTAGAAGGCGCAACGTCTTGTTCTTTCGCTTGATTTAATAACGTTTCTAACTGCTCAAGTGTGACCATTTTATCTGCTGGGTAATGCCCTACAGCACTACGATGCAGCATAATCACATGCGCGCCGCAGCCAAGGTTTTCACCTAAGTCATCAACGATAGTACGAATATATGTGCCTTTAGATACATGGGCAGTCATTTGTATTTCGTTGGCTTGCTCATCAAACTCATCAAGCGTTAAGCTAAATACGTTAATTTTTCGACATTTGCGAGGAACTTCTATGCCTTCACGCGCATATTTATATAAAGGCTTGCCTTCATATTTAAGCGCTGAGTACATTGATGGGTATTGATCTGACTCACCTAAAAATTTAGCAATTTCCTGTGTAAGCAGTTCAGCAGTAACATTAACATCACGCGTTTCGACCACTTCACCATCAGAGTCTGACGTGGTAGTACGCTCACCCAGTTTTGCTCGCACAACATAGGTTTTATCTGTATCGAGTAAAAACTGGGTAAACTTAGTGGCTTCACCAAAACAAATAGGCAGCATACCGGTCGCAAGCGGATCGAGCGCACCAGTGTGCCCCGCTTTTTGAGCAAAATAAATACCTTTCGCTTGCTGCAGTGCTTTGTTTGATGAAATACCTTCTGGTTTGTTTAACAACAAAATACCATCAACTGGACGGCCTTTACTGCGTCTTGCCATTAGTCTTTAGTGCCTTCTTCGCTATCTGTTTCATCATCAACATGCTTAGCATTATCTTCACGAATGATAGAGTCCACTAAGTTAGAGATTCGCATCCCTTCCATTAATGAATTATCAACCACAAATTTAAGCTCAGGCATGATTCGCGCACGAATACGTTTACCTAGCAACGAGCGGATATAACCGGTTGCTTCGTTAAGTACTTTGGCACTTTGCTTGGCTGCATTTTCATCTTCAGTGTTAAACACAGTAATGAAAACTTTGGCATAAGATAAATCGCGCGATACTTCTACCGCAGACACTGTCACCATGCCCAAGCGTGGATCTTTAATTTCGCGTTGTAAAATCACCGCAATTTCTTTTTGAATTTGCTGAGCAACACGATCAGTGCGAGAAAATTCTCTCATTTCACTTTCCTAAAATTATAACTTATTGAAAAATAATAATAAGCTAACTAAATAATGGATACACAAATGGGGGCTGAGCCCCCATTTAAAATCTTAGCATAGGTTATGTTGGGCTATCGAGGTACAACCTTGAATGTCCAACACCACCTAATAACAATTAAAGAGTACGTTGTACTTCAACTGTTTCAAATACTTCGATTTGGTCACCAACGCGAACATCATTGTAGTTCTTAACGCCGATACCACATTCCATGCCGTTACGAACATCAGCAACGTCATCTTTAAAGCGACGTAATGACTCAAGCTCGCCTTCGTAAATAACCACGTTATCACGAAGTACACGAATTGGTGCGCTACGCTTGATAGTACCTTCAGTAACCATACAACCGGCAATTGCACCAATTTTTGGAGACTTAAATACGTCACGTACTTCAGCAAGACCAATGATTTCTTGTTTAAACTCAGGCGCAAGCATACCAGACATGGCTTGCTTAACTTCTTCGATTAGCGCGTAGATTACGCTGTAGTAACGAAGATCTAGGTTTTCAGAATCAATCACTTTACGCGCTGATGCATCAGCACGAACGTTGAAGCCAACCACAATCGCGTTAGACGCTGCCGCAAGAGTTGCATCAGTTTCAGTGATACCACCAACACCAGAACCAACAATCTTCACTTTTACTTCATCAGTAGAAAGCTTAGTTAATGAGTCTGAAATTGCTTCGATTGAACCTTGAACGTCTGCTTTAAGTACCACGTTAACTTCAGATACGTCGCCTTCAGTCATGTTAGTAAACATGTTTTCAAGCTTCGCTTTTTGTTGACGCGCTAGTTTAACATCGCGGAATTTACCTTGACGGTAAAGTGCAACTTCACGCGCTTTTCGCTCATCTTTAACTACAGTTGCTTCATCACCGGCAGCTGGAATACCAGACAGACCTAAAATCTCAACTGGAATAGAAGGACCGGCAGACTTAATGTCTTTACCGTTTTCATCGCGCATTGCACGAACACGGCCGTATTCAAGACCACATAATACAATGTCACCTTGATTAAGCGTACCTGACTGAACAAGAATAGACGCAACAGGACCACGGCCTTTATCAAGACGTGATTCAATAACAACACCTGCAGCCATACCTTCGGTCGGCGCATTTAACTCTAAAAGCTCAGATTGCATTAATACAGCTTCTAGCAGGTCATCAATACCTAAACCAGTTTTTGCTGAAATGTGCACGTACTGTGTATCGCCGCCCCACTCTTCTGGGATAACGTCTAGCTGAGCTAGTTCGTTTTTAACGCGATCTGGATCTGCGCCTTCTTTATCCATTTTGTTAACAGCAATAATTAAAGGAACGCCAGCTGCGCGAGCATGCTGTACCGCTTCTTTAGTTTGTGGCATTACGCCATCATCGGCTGCAACCACTAGGATTACGATATCAGTTGCTTTTGCACCACGAGCACGCATTGATGTAAATGCGGCGTGACCCGGAGTATCTAAGAAAGTGATCATGTTGCCGTTAGTTTCAACGTGGTATGCACCAATGTGCTGTGTAATACCACCGGCTTCGCCTGATGCAACTTTAGCTGAACGAATGTAATCAAGCGTCGATGTTTTACCGTGGTCAACGTGACCCATAACAGTTACTACTGGCGCACGTGGCTCTGACTTACCATCTTCATGGCGGTCATTAAGTACTGTTTGCTCTAATTCGTTTTCTTTAACGATGATAACTTTATGGCCCATTTCTTCTGCTACAAGTTGCGCAGTTTCTTGGTCAATAACTTGGTTAATAGTAACCATGTCACCCATTTTCATCATAGTTTTTACAACTTCAGCACCTTTAACCGCCATGCGTGATGCAAGCTCAGCAACTGTAATTGTTTCACTAATACGCACTTCGTTTTTAACATCAGCCGTTGGTTTTTGGAAACCGTGCTGTAATGACGCTGGCGCTTTTAGCTTACCTTTTTTACCTTTAGACGCTGCAAATTTATCTTTTGCTGGCGCTTTTTTCTTTTTCTTCGCACGGCGAGAGCCTTGCTCTTCGCGAGCATCAGCTACATCTTCTGCTTCACGTGCGTACGTTGAAGTCGTAAGGTGGTGATCCGCGGTTTCTTCGCGTTTCTTACGTTCTTCTTCTTCTTTCTTCCAGCGTGCTGAGTTCTCTTCAGCTAGCTTTCTTGCCTCTTCTGCTTGACGTTTCGCTTCTTCTTCAGCTTTCTTCAATGCGGCCTCTTCTGCTTCTTTTTGCAGACGCTCAGCTTCGATGCGATCTTTCTCAGACTTAGCACTTTGCTCAGGGGTCATCTGCTGTTGTTTCGCTTTACGCTCAGCATCTGCTTTGCGTTTAGCTTCTTCTTTGGCTTTACGATCAGCGTCTTCTTTTGCTTTACGTTCTGCCTCTTGTTTTGCCTTTAATTCAGCAGCGGCTTGTTCAGCTTTTTGCTGCTCTTCAAGACGTGCTTTTTCTTCAGCGGCTAGACGTTGCTGTTCTTGTTCTTGCTCAACAGCACTTTTTTTCACATAAGTGCGTGTTTTACGAACTTCAACTTGCACAGCTTTTGCTTTACCCGTAGAGCCCGTCACACTTAATGTGCTTTTGCTCTTACGTTGCAATGTCATGCGAGCAGGGCCTTCAGAGCCCGTGCCACCATGTTGCTTGCTTAGGTGATCAAGTAACGTCGCTTTTTCAGCTTCAGTTACATTATCGCCTGCTTGTTTAGTAATACCGGCTTGTGAAAACTGCTGTAGTAATTTATCAACAGTTGTACCTATATCACCGGCTAGTTTTTCAACATTTACTTCTGCCATAGTCTCTAATACCTCCGTTAATAAATTACTCGTCTGCAAACCAACAAATATTACGTGCAGCCATAATTAGCTCGCCCGCTTTCTCTGAAGATAGCTCTGTAATATCTACAAGCTCATCAATGCCTTGCTCAGCTAAGTCTTCAAGTGTTACTACACCCTTACTTGCCATAACAAATGCTAAATGACGCTCTAAGCCTTCAAGCGCAAGTAAGTCTTCTGCAGGCTCAGCGCCTTCTAAGCTTTCTTCCGTTTTAAGCGCTTTCGTTGTTAATGCATCTTTTGCACGTGAACGTAATACGTCCACTGTTTCTTCATCTAAGCCGTCGATTTCTAAAAACTCTGAAGCCGGAACATAAGCAACTTCTTCAAGTGTTGAGAAACCTTCGTTGATAAGTAATGATGCAAATTCGTCATCAATATCTAAGTTTTCAGTAAATAAGTTAATTAACTTATCTGACTCAGCTTCGTTCTTAGCGCGCATTTCATCAACGGTCATTACGTTTAATTCCCAGCCAGTTAATTGGCTTGCTAAACGTACGTTTTGACCATTACGACCAATAGCTTGTGCTAAGTTATCAGCTTCAACAGCAATATCCATTGAGTGTGTATCTTCATCCATTACGATTGAAGCCACTTCTGCTGGTGCCATTGCGTTAATAACAAACTGTGCAGGGTTGTCATCGTAAAGTACGATATCAACACGCTCACCGCCAAGTTCTGACGATACCGCTTGAACACGTGCGCCACGCATACCAACACACGCACCAACAGGGTCAATACGCTTATCGTTAGATTTAACCGCGATTTTAGCGCGTGAACCTGGATCACGTGCTGCAGCGCGTAATTCAATCATTTCTTCGCCAATTTCTGGCACCTCAATGCGGAATAATTCCATCAGCATTTCTGGTTTAGAACGGGTTACAAATAATTGTGCACCGCGTGCTTCAGGCTTCACTTCATATAAAAGACCGCGGATACGATCACCCGGGCGGAAGTTTTCACGTGGCAGCATGTCGTCACGATAAATAACCGCTTCTGCGTTGTTACCTAAATCAAGTACGATTGCATCACGGGTTGCTTTTTTAACAACACCCGTTACCAGCTCGCCTTCTTGATCTTTATATGCTTCAACGACTAAGGCGCGCTCTGCTTCACGTACTTTTTGTACGATCACTTGCTTAGCCATCTGTGTTGTTATGCGGTCAAATTTAATTGATTCAATCTGCTCTTCTACGTAGTCGCCCATTTTCAAGTCAGGTTCTTCAACTTGAGCAGCTTCTAACGTGATTTCGCTGTATGGATTCTCTAAAGAACCATCTTCTAAAACTTCAGCTATTTGCCAGCGACGGAAGGTATCGTAATCGCCGGTTTTACGGTCAATTGCAACACGTACATCAATTTCACCATCATGCTTTTTCTTTGTCGCTGTCGCTAATGCGAACTCTAGAGCTTCAAAAATCTTTTCTTTTGGAACCGCTTTCTCATTGGAAACGGCTTCAGCAACCAATAATATTTCTTTTGCCATGGGTAATGCCTCGCTTGCCCTATTCCTTCGCACTCGAATTAAAACTTTGCGATTATGTTCGCACGTTCAATGTTACTAAGCATGATTAAATGCTCCGCACCATCGCTAGATAGTGTGATCATATCGCTGCTAACTGCTATTAAGTCGCCTTTAAAATTACGGCGACCATCTTGTGGAAGCTTAGTACGCACGCGTACTTCCTCTCCTTGCGCCTGCTCGTAGTGATCTTGTTTGAATAATGGACGATCAACACCAGGAGACGACACTTCCAAATCGTATTCGTTTGTAATTGGGTCTTCGACGTCTAAAATCGCACTAATTTGACGACTTGCATCGGCGCAGTTGTCAACTGAAATCCCATCCTCATGAGCAATGTATACTCTTAAGGTAGAATGGCGACCCGCTTGTACAAACTCAAGCCCATGTAATTCAAAGCCTAACATTTCTACCGCAGGCGTTAACATGGTTACTAAATCTTGTTCAAGTTTTGTCACGAAAATCCTCCATACAAACAAAAAAAGGGCTTATAGCCCTAAAATACTGAGTTTAAATTTTGATTTAATCGATAAACATTAAATCAAACGGTGCAGATACAACAACGCCCCGAACCAAGCGGGGCGTCACACCAAAAAACGCAAAACTGTGTGGCCTATGGCCAAGCTTGGTTGCGAGTCAGTACCCTGACCAAATTAAACTTCATTAGCTTAAACGCAAAACGCGCATTACTTAGAATGCGCGATATAAAGTAGTAAGCATAAACCTACTATTAAGATTGGTTGCGGGAGCCGGATTTGAACCAACGACCTTCGGGTTATGAGCCCGACGAGCTACCAGACTGCTCCATCCCGCGCCAATAGATAAAAAGTTAATAACTTAATATCGCTGTTAGTAAATTTTATAACCTACTAAACAATGGCCGCTATTATAAAGATGTACACCTAAATTAGCAACCACAATAAGTAATAAGTTGATAAAAAAAGCAATGCTGTTTATTGCTTTGCTCTATGATTAAAACGACATGTAGAAATCGATCGCTTTTTAAAATACAGCGTATAAAGATAATTTTGGCTCATTATGAAAAAATTCAAAACCTTAAAACTAATTTTAGGTGACCAGCTAAACCCCGCTCATTCTTGGTTTAAAGATAAATCCGATGACACCGTGTTTGTTATTGCCGAGCTCATGCAAGAAGCGCTGTACGTAAAGCATCACGTGCAAAAAATATCAGCCTTTTTTAAAGCCATGGAAAACTTCGCTAACGCCTTAAAAGATGCCGGCTTTAACGTGTTGCATTTAACGTTAGATGACACCAAAGACGATGATAACTTACCCGCTCTTTTAACTCGATTAGCTAAGCAGCATGAATGCACCTCAATTGAATATCAATACCCAGATGAGTACCGTTTAAAAACACAACTGCACGACTTTGCCACTAACAGCGAATTAGCTGTGACTGCCTGTGACAGCGAGCATTTTTTATTAGCCTACAGCGACATAGATAAACGCTTTAAAAAAGATAAGCACGTCACTATGGAGCATTTTTATCGGGCAATGCGTAAGCAGTTTGATATTTTAATGGATGATGACAAACCTCAAGGTGGCCAATGGAACTTTGATGCGAATAACCGTAATAAGTTTTCAAAAAGCGATTTAGCCGATATCCCCAAACCCAAATTATTTAAAAATGATGTTAGCACCATCATTGAGCGTTTAGATAAACATAAAATAAAATACTTTGGGCAAATAGAAACCCAATTAAGCTGGCCAACAACCCGTAAACAAGCAATAAACGCACTTGATCACTTTTGTGCACATTTACTTCCCCGCTTTGGTCAATTTCAAGATGCGATGACAGATCAATGCCCTGATAAAGATACCTTTTATCACAGCCGGTTATCATTTGCGTTAAATGCCAAAATTTTACATCCTCGCTATGTTATCGACCGTGTGGTCAAAGAATACCAACAACGCCAAGATGAAATATCTATTTCTCAGGTTGAAGGCTTTATTCGTCAAGTACTGGGTTGGCGCGAATATGTGCGTGGTGTCTATTGGAAAAACATGCCCGATTACGCTTACAAAAACCAGCTTAATGCAACCCGTGCACTGCCACGTTATTTTTGGAATGGTAAAACAAAAATGAACTGCCTAAGCCACTCATTAACACAAAGCTTAGACAGCGCGTATGCCCATCATATTCAACGTTTAATGGTAATAGGTAATTTTTGTTTACTAACCGCTATTAACCCTGATGAAGTGGATGAATGGTATTTGGGTGTTTATATCGATGCTATTGAATGGGTAGAAATGCCTAACGCGCGTGGCATGAGTCAATTTGCTGACGATGGCATCATTGCTACTAAGCCTTATGCGGCTAGCGGCAACTATATAAATAAAATGAGCGACTACTGTAAAAGCTGCCAATATAAGGTGAAAGAAAAAGTAGGAAAAGACGCTTGCCCTCTAAATAGCCTCTATTGGCAATTTATGCAAACACACCGAGAGCGGCTTGAAAAAAATCCACGAATAGGCATGGTTTATCGCAATTGGGATAAACAAGATGAATCATTGCGCCAAGAAACCTTAGAGCAAGCTAACAACTATTTAAATAATATTGAAAAGCTTTAAATATAAATGCCGTCAATTGACGGCAGCATTCTTGATAGTTAATATTAAAGTACCAAAATAGGTAATATTGTTAATTAAATGTTTAATTTATTTGTCATGTCAGTGTAATGAGCTTATTTTTTAATAGCACCTCTTACTCCAGACTATGATGAGAATAAAATGAAAAAACAATTAATTGCAGCGACACTTTTATTGCTCGGTACAAGCCAAGCTCAAGCTTTTAGTCAAGAAACTCACAAACGTATTGTTCTTGATGCCGTAAATTATATGCAGCAACACCCAGCCAGCACCGAATATGCTGCCCTACGTCAGTACGCTGCACAAAACAATCTGACAATCTCTGAATTAGCGGAGCTGCTGGGACAAGCTGCTTATGATGTAGATGACTTTGAAGACACCTTTTTCTGTGGTGCTATTACAGGTTCATGTGTTCAAGCGCCAGTATGGGGAGCAGCGCAAAGTATAGTTAAATATACAAGCTATTGGCATTTTCAAAATCATACCCAAGGTGCAGACCACCATGGAAACGATTTTGGTGGTTATAATTATGAAAAGCTCACCGTTTGGGGCACTATTGATAATCTTGCATCTGCTTGGCTTAAAGGTGACTATCTTGATGATGGTAAAGGGGGAGAAACAGGTTGGTTCAATGCCGACTCTTCAAAATATAACAGTTATGGTGTAACAGAATCTCACTACAGAATCGATAGCAACTCAACCTATTCTATGTACGATGACTTTGAAGAAATGCCATTTCAACCTATCGATAATTTAGGGCAATATTGGTATCAAAGTTACTTACAGAGCGGCAATCCGCAAGTATTAGGGTTTGTGTTCCATACTACTGATTTATTACAGCCTCACCACACGTGGACCACATCAGATCTAAATCATTCTAGCTGGGAAAGTTGGGTAAACGATTACTATGACCAAGAGCAGCTCAACGATTTATCACTCGTTACTCAAGCAATGCAAACGTTCTCGCCTTTAGATAAAAATAGCCAAGATGTTCGCCCATTATTAACTCAAGGCGGTTCATTTTCTTATGCACAAGGTGGGATTGTGCTCAACTCAGAAGATCATTTTGATCGCCTTAATATAGCTAAGCAGGTCGTGCCCCATGCAATAGCAATGGTGGTGCACTTATTAAACCATGCCATGGTTGCTCGCTAATGAAAAAAATGGCAATTTTAGTGATTACATTACTAGGTGTGTTTTACCACTCCCTAGTAATGGCATCATTTACACAATACAACAGTGATGAAATTAACTTTATGCATCGTGCTTATTTAAAGCACAACCCTGATATTACAATCAATGAAGTTAGAACTCGTCTGTATGAGAATCAGTTTTTATTACAACAAGCTGCGCTAAAAACCCCTGCGATAATAAAACGACAATCTGCCGTTGGTTTTAGTACTCAATACCATGTTGAACGTTACTTAAAAAATCTGCTCGATTCACAATTAGCTATAAGTGCACAGTCAAGCCCGATAAAGCTTGAAATTTATGATAACCAATGGCTTAAACACACATTAGGGCCCTACCCTAAAAATGGCCAGTATGTGCAAAGCGCCATCAAAAAAATGCAGCAGTTTGATTTAACCCCTCTTTTGTATAACGCTATTAATTTATATGAATTTGTCGATTCACTATCAATGCAGGTACGCTTTAAACTCCACAAAGGAGATAGTGAACTATTCAAAAGTGAATTAATAAAAAAACGGCAATTCAATATAGCGTTTTCAAAAGCCAAACCGATTTTGGCAAAACAGAATATTGATATTGAACATCTGTATGAAATAGCTCAAGGAGATATTTTGCGCTCCTCCATTCAAAGCTGGCTAGGCATAAATACAATGATGCATATGCAAAGCCCCGTTCTTGAAAAACTAGAGAAACAAGTAAACAAAAGCGAAATTAAAGCATTTTATCAAGCCAATAAATCGCAGTTTAAATTTTTAAGCCACGTAAAAGCCCATGGAGCTCAATTTGCAAATCGAGCCAATGCTTTAGGTTTTCGCACCTTGGCCGGTAACAAAACGCTAAAACAAGCATTAGTAATATCAGGAAAACAAGATATATATGCTCAATACAACAGTGAATTAAACCGTAAAAACAAAAGTAGCTGGGTTGTACAACTTGCGTTCACAACTAAAGAAAACACCATTTCTCCTGTTATACGTACACCCAGTGGTGAATGGGTGGTGATACACAGTTATGAGCATCAGTTTGAGTACTTTTCGCCAGAAGATGAAACCGTTCGGTACCAAGCAACAAAGGCCATCGCAAAACAAAAAGCGGTACAACAGTATGAGGATACTTGGCTCAAGTGGCAAAATAAGACAGGAGTAATTTTATGAGCAAAAAAGTTTTCGTTTCTGTTGTTGTAGCTTGTGTTGGTATGTACGCACTTTTTACTCAATATACTAGTAAACCAACGATAAAGAATATTGATTCCCTTAACCAAGCTAAAAGTGTTAAGCAAATAACGTCACTTGAGCTGACTACTGCTGACATGACCCAAGAGCTGAAAAGCACGCAATTAAACACGGTTACAACTAACAATACGAGCCCTCAGCCTTTGCCACCAATAACCTCTCCTGCCTATTTACCCAACATAGTAAAAAATACTCAGCCAGTTGCTCAGTACAGCGGTGATTTAAATAATCACCAGGCATATCAAGATTTCCACCTTGAACAGCAAAGACAGCTAGAGCAACGTTTTGTTATTGCTGCACAAGCCAAAATATTAAAACTTGAAGAATTACTGGCTAAAGGCCGACAAAAAAAGCTTTCACAAGAACAACTGCAAGTTGCGATAGATAAAATTAACGCTTTAAAACAAATGCAAATAAACTTAAAAGACTAACAACGCAAAAAGCCGCCAAATGGCGGCTTTTCACAGGGAAAATACATGTGCTAGCTTAACTATTTGCTTTCTAGCATATTGCCTGAGCCAATCTCGATTTTACGTGGCTTAAGGGCTTCTGGGATCTCACGTTCAAGGTCGATGCTTAGTAAGCCATTGGCTAAGTCTGCACCAAGTACTTTAACGTGGTCGCCTAACTGAAACTTACGCTCAAAGTTACGCTCGGCAATCCCTTGATGAATAAATTTGCGCTCATCATTTTGCTCTTTACCTGCTTTAGTGCCTGATACAACCAAAGTGTTGTTTTCAGATTGTAAGCTTAACTCGTCTTCACTAAATCCAGCGACTGCCATAGTGATACGGTACTTGTCTTTATCAAGCGCTTCGATGTTATAAGGAGGAAAACTTGGCTGCTTATCAGTTCGTGCAGCGGCATCCATTAATGATGCTAAATGATCGAAACCAATGAATGAACGGTATAGGGGTGATAAATCTACTGTACGCATAATAATATCCTCATATTTAAGCGATATATTGCTGCTACTTTTCGTTTGAACAAGTAACGGCAAAAGTTAATTAATAATATAATTTTCAAATAGTTCTGATTTACTGAAGACCCATCAGGCGTCCTCAAATAACTATTTATGGGCGGGCAATTTTATTTCAAGATTTTTTTATAAAATATTTTTATTTTTTTACAGGCCCTAAAAAAAGCGAACGCAATAATCGTTTTTTTGCACTGTAATAAAAAATGAAATTAGTTACACTAGGGTCAACTAATTTGAGGAGAGCGTTATGTTAACAGTAATTTTTGGCCGTGAAGGCTGCCCTTTTTGTGTTCGCGCTAAAGATGTTGCAGAGCAACTTGCTAATGATCGCGATGATTTTAAATACCGCTACATCGACATCATCAAAGAAGGTATCAGTAAAGAAGATTTAGAGAAGTCTGCAGGCAAACCATGCCCAACCGTACCGCAGATTTTTGTAGACCAAACTCATATTGGTGGATTCACTGAATTTGAAGCTTATGCTAAAGAAAACCTAGGCCTTTACCAGTAATTTTGTAGACAGAGTGTTAACCAGCTCAATTAACGTACAATTGAAGCTGGTTAAATTTCGACCAACATCAAACACATATAAATTAGTTGTAATTTATACAAGCATTTGCCTCGCATTTCCTATACAATGCGCGCCTCTTTAAATTCGTTGAGGCGTATTAATGTCAGAACCAGTCACGTTTGAATCTCTAAATCTTTCTCCTGCAATTTTAAAGGCAGTTGAAGAGTTGGGTTACAAGACACCATCTGAAATCCAAGCTCAATGTATACCGTTATTGCTAGAAAGAAAGGACGTACTGGGACTAGCACAAACGGGTACAGGTAAAACAGCAGCATTTGCACTGCCATTACTAAATAATATTGACCCGTCTGTGAAACAGCCACAGATCCTTGTACTCACACCTACCCGTGAGCTTGCGATCCAAGTAGCTGAGGCATTTGAACAATATGCAAAACACACTCGTGGTGTTGAAGTATTGGCACTTTATGGTGGCCAGAGCTACAGCATCCAGCTGAGCGCACTTCGTCGTGGCGCACAGATTATCGTTGCTACACCAGGTCGTTTAATCGATCACATAAACCGTGGCACTATCAAGTTTGATGCTTTACAAGCCCTTGTACTTGATGAAGCCGATGAAATGCTACGTATGGGCTTTATCGATGATGTAGAAAGCATCATGGAAAAAACACCGCGTGAAAAGCAAACATGTCTTTTCTCTGCGACTATGCCTAAGCAAATTCAAAACATCAGCAGCAAATATATGAATAACCCTGAACAGGTTCATATTTCTGCGCGCAACTCAACTGTATCATCAGTTGAACAAGTGTTTTGGAATGCACACGTACATAAAAATAAAGCGATTGTTCGTTTCTTAGAAGCTGAACAATACGAAGGTGCTATTGTTTTCGTACGTACGCGTAACGATACAGTGCAACTTGCTGAGTTATTAGAGCGCGAAGGTTTCTCTGCAGCGCCACTTAACGGTGACATGAACCAGCAAGCGCGTGAGCGCACGGTTGATCGTTTAAAAAGCGGCATGCTAAACGTTGTTATTGCAACAGACGTAGCGGCACGTGGTCTTGATGTAGACCGTTTAAGCTTAGTTATCAACTACGACATTCCACAAGACTCTGAAGCCTACGTTCACCGTATCGGCCGTACAGGTCGTGCTGGTCGTACTGGTAAAGCGATTCTTTTCGTTAAGCATAACGAGCGTTATTTACTTAAAAATATCATTCGTCATACTAAATCTGAAATCGCACAAGTTGAATTACCTACAGCTAAAGTTGTTGAAGAAAAACGTATCAATGCCTTACAAGAAAAGCTTACGCTTGCGCTTGAAAACAAAGATATTACTTTCTTCAATGAAGTGGCTGCCAACATGGCACAAAAACTTGAGCTTGCTCCTGAAGACTTAGCGGGTGCGTTACTGTGTTTAGCACAGCAACAATCACCAATTAAAGTTGAAGAAGTTAAGATTCAACCGCGTGAGCGTAACGAACGTAATGATCGTAATCCTCGTAGCAATGACCGTGGTCGTCGTAACGAACGCCCTGAACGCGGTGGTGAGCGCGCTGAGCGTAAACCACGCGAGCGTAACAGCCGTGATGCAGGCCCTATGGATACATACCGTATCGAAGTAGGTCGTGAGCATGGTGTTCAGGTTAAGAACATTGTTGGCGCAATTGCTAACGAAGCAGACATTTCAAGCAAGTTTATTGGTGACATTCGTCTTCACGACAGTCACAGTACGGTACAATTACCGCAAAACATGCCTAAAGATGTACTTGATCACTTCCAGAAAGTGTTTATTTGTAAACGCCCAATGGGTATGACATTAACACAAGATCAAGGCCCTTCTGAGCCACGCGGCGAGCGTTCTGAACGCCCTGCTGGTGACAAGAAGCGTAGCTTTAATAAAGATGGTCAACGCCCTGATAAGCGTAGCGGCCCTCGTAAAGAACGTCGCCCAGTTAGCTTTACCGCTAAGTAAGCAACGACTCTTTAGAAAAAAAGCCTTGGCATGAAAGTGCCAAGGCTTTTTTGTGTCTAGAATTCAGCTATCTGCTTAATTTCCGTAACTTGAAGCCGCAAGTCAGTATTAGGCACTTAACTAACAGATTGAATTAAAAATATTTTTTTGTTTTCTCTAACCAGAGATTGCAGTGAAAACAAGGCGAAATTACGCGTCAATAGCTAGCCTATTGTAAGTAAATTCAACGTAATTAGCGTTGAAAAAGCTGATTGAGATAGCTTTATTATCCAAAACTCAGATTACTTAATGTGTATAAACATGTTTTCTTTGATTTTTAAAACAATAAAATTTATGTAAACTAAGCAAAGGCTATAATTCATGGACGAATTAAAAATTGAAAAGAAATTACGACAACTTACTCTTTGTAGTAATAATGTTACCTATTTTATTATGCATAATTATTCCTATTTTAATGGACTTTACAGATCCACCATTTATCACAAATGAAATATACGACGTTATTTTCTTTATAGCATTCCCTATTATTTGTGGCGCATCATTCATCTATTTAAATATACTTGTATTCAATAAATATAGACGCTGCAGTAAATACAGAGAGCACCTTAAATATAGTTTTTCAGATACAAAAACGAAATTATCATTAATATTCGCGTACCCATTAATCCCTTTGTTAATCTATGCAAGTCTCTATTTTTTATTCTCTGCCCCCATTAAATTATGGGCTTACTACACGCAAGGCGACTATTGGTATAAGGAATATATCCTAACTGATGTGCAAAAGTGTGGTTCTGATTATGAAGATAATTGTACTCGTTTATATTTTAAAGATCCTAAAACAAACGAAACTCATGATTTTAGATGGTACGAAGATAAGTCTACAATAATGAATAACAAAAACGATTATGTTTATATTTTTGGTGAGGCTAGTTTGTTTGGCTATATAGTGAGAGATTTAGAAAGGTAACTTAGACTTACTTTGAATATTACAGCACTTTTATATAAACCTCACTCGAGTGAGTGAGGTTTATGAATCAAGATTTAAGTTAAGGCGCTACTGCTGGGTACACGTAGCTGGCATCAAGCCCTAATGGGATACCAAGTGCCCAGTAGCCTAGCAAGAAGATACTCCAGCCAATCATAAAGGCGATTGAATACGGTAGCATCATCGCGATAAGCGTACCTATGCCTGTGCCTTTAACGTATTTTTGACAGTACACCACAACTAGTGGGAAGTATGGCATGAGCGGAGTGATAATATTAGAGCTAGAATCTCCCACACGGTACGCCGCTTGCGTTAAGTCTGGCGAAATACCGAGTTGCATTAGCATAGGTACAAATACCGGACCTAATAGTGCCCACTTAGCCGAACTTGAACCAACAAATAAGTTTACAAAACCAGTTAAGAAAATAATCCCTACGACCGTTACAGAGCTCGGTAACTCCATTGCTTTTAATACCTGAGCCCCTTCAATTGCCAGTAAGGCACCTAGGTTTGATTTACTAAATGCAGCAATAAATAATGAACAAAAGAATGCCATAACAATGTAATACGCCATACCATTCATGGCTTTGCTCATCGCATCTATCATGTCTTTAGAGCTTTTAAAGGTGCCTACGGTAAAACCATATACTGCGCCTGGGATCCAAAACAGTAAGAAGATTAGCGGCACTATTGACTGCATTAGTGGTGAACTAAAGTTTGTTAAAGAGCCATCGCTGCTGCGCATCGCTGAATCAGCGGGTGCGGATACATACGCTAATAACGCAATACCTGCAATCATTACGGAACTAGCAATAAGAAAGGCGCGCTTTTCGTCACTACGGGCATCTTCAAATGCTGGTAGGTCTTGAGTTTCACCATCTACTGGTGAATTTTTTAAACGTGGTTCAATAATTTTATCGGTGATGTACCAGCCTAACATTACAATAAATAAGCTTGATGCTGAAGCAAAGCCCCAGTTATTAAGCGGGTTAATGCTCATTGTTGGATTAATAATTTGTGCTGCACTTTGCGTAAAGCTTTGCAGTAACGGGTCAATCCCAGATGGAATAAAGTTAGCGCCAAAGCCACCGCTAACCCCTGCAAATGCCGCTGCAATACCTGCAAGCGGATGACGACCTGCTGCAAAAAATATTACCCCAGCAAGTGGAATAACCAGCACATACCCTGCATCGGTAGCCGTATGGCTCACAATAGCTACCAAAATAATTGAGGGTGTTAGTAATTTTCTAGGCGTTACTTTGAGCATTAATTTAAGGCCGGTATTAATAAAGCCCGAATGCTCTGCAACGCCTACACCTAGCATAGCAACCAGTACTACACCCAGTGGCGCAAAACCGGTGAATGTTTTTACCATAGAAGATAAAAAAGTGGCCAACGAATCGCTGGCAAGCATGTTATTAATAATAATGGCTTCGCCAGTACGAGGGTCTATTGCATCAAATGTGACGCTTGAAAACCACCAAGACAAAAACCGATTAATAACATGGCAAACAAAAAGATAATTGCTGGATCAGGAAGCTTATTACCTACCCGCTCAACAAAATTTAAAAATCGCGCAACTATGCCAGTTGGCATTGTCGCATCATTATTGTTATTCATTTCACTTGTTCCCTAGAATTTAGACTGTGCTACTTTAGCGTATCTAAGGAATGAGGTAAATTTTAACTGAATAAACAAGTTCTTTTTTAGGCACAAAAAAACACGGCTCAGTAGCCGCGCTATTTTTAATGAATAAAAAAAGCTTATGCGAGTGCTTTTACTTCATCCCATATTCTTACTACGAGTGCTTTATCATCTTCATTAAGTTCGCCATTGCGATAAGCTTTTACTAAGCTTTTTTCAACCGTGTCGTTTAGTTCTGCAATTTCTAGATTTAACTCTTCAACTTGTGCATAACCTACGGCTAAATCAAAGTGGCCGCGTAAATAACCGCCAGCAAATAACTCGTCATCGGTTGCTTTTATCACTAAATCATCAAAATATTGCTGCGCAGCATCTATGTAATTTACTAAACTCATGTGTTACTTCTCCTCTGGGTGCAGCCCATCTTGATGACCTACTGCATACATAATATGGTCGTTAAACCCACTGGTTACACGTATATAACCGCTTAATTCATCATCTAATTTGCTATCGCCGGTATCACAAATCAGCGGTCGGCCATTTAAAGCCTGTAATTTTGTTTTAGTAGCCACCACAATAATATTATCGCGGCCTATCGCTTTAATTAACGCAGGACTGAGTTGTTGATTGCCTCGACCAAAAATATGCCCTTGACCGCCAATTAGGGTGATCACTAACTTTGTTTCACGTTCTTTGGTAAGTTCAAGAAGTTGCTGGGCTGTTAGGTCTTGCCCTACTAAAGCTTGATCTTCAACGAGATCAACACCGAGTAAGGTGTTTTCAAGCCCCATCTCTTCCATCACTGCGCCAACGGTAGAGCCACTACCCATGACATAGAGGATATCGGCATCCATTTCACTAACGACATAAGCAGCTATATCTGCTAGCACCAGCTCGTCAGTTTCTTTACCGCCATTTTTAACCGCTTGTACATAGCGCACTTCACTTGGCACTTGCATTTCACCATAACGTTTTGCTTTTACTGTTCCTTGGCGAAAAGCCACTTCATCAATGTCCATGACATCAGCATCGCTTAATGTTACCAGCTCACCTTTTACCAGCATTTCAACTACACGGCCTGCGGCTTTTGGCGTTATGGCATAGACGCCGGAATGAATTTTACACCCAGCAGGAATGCCCAACACGGGTACAGAGTCTTCTACAGCATGGCAAATATTGCGCGCCGTTCCGTCGCCACCAGCAAATAAGATTAAATCTACACCTTGTTGCTGTAATAAACGAGCTGCAGCTTCGGTATCGTCACTGGTTGTGGGTGAGTTACTTTGATAAACCACTTGCGTATTAAAGCCCAACGCTTTTGCTGTTTGCTCCCCCATTTCATCATTAACAGTATAAATAGTAATGTTTGATTGATGAGGTACAAGCACTTCAAGTGCAGCTTTAGTGCGGCTATTTGACTTAGGCTCTGCACCTAATGCAATGGCTTTAGCAGCGGTGTCTTCACCGTCACTGCCCTTAAGCGCAACACTACCACCGAGCCCTGCGACCGGATTTACAATCAATCCTAACTTAAACTGCATCTTTTAACTCCTCGGGAGAATGCCATGAAAACTGCGCAGCATGTAATGGCCACGTGGTGTTATAAAATTTACACAGTGCTTTTAATAGTAAGGTTGTTCTTGGGTTAAACCCGTTTTGCAATAACTCTAATAACTTTGCATGAACGCGAGACTGAAACGCAAATCGACATGTTTGCTCACCATTTAAATTATCTACCGATACGTTAAAATCAAACCCGGCAGCCACACTCAATGCCCACTCTATTGCTTGAGGTTTTACCTCTACTGATTCAAACTCCGCTTGCTGTGAAGCATCGCGCCCATCAGGGCAATACCAATAACCATAATCTTCAACTAAGCGGCGCTGAGAACCTGCCACTAACCAATGGGCTATTTCATGCAATGCGCTGGCATAAAAACCATGGGCAAACATAATTTGATGATGCGGGGTTGTATCATTTGCGGGAATGTAAATAGGCTCATGATCACCTTTTACCAAACGCGTGTTATAGCTTTGGTAAAAAGTGTGTTCGAAAATAGAAATCAGATCAGCTACTTGGTGCATAAATACTTCGTATACTCGTTTGAACCCGATGCTTTAAAGACAGATGAAATTAGTATAAAGCACACTAAAAACGAAGCGAATTGTACGTACTTTTATCTACAAAGTAAAAAACAAGTGATTAAAAACATTGTTAGCGCTAAGCGGTTTAATTTTAACGCTTTGGCCCTAAGTTATATATTTAGAAATATCTACTTCATCTATTTGTTCAGCATTGAGATAACGCTTAGCATAATCAAGATAAATACCTGAACTTAAAAATAATTCAAATACGGCTTTATCAACATGCTGATCGGCCACCATTTTAGCTAATATACCGATGGACTCACTGAGTGTTTTTGCCTTTTTATAGGGCCTGTCGGCTGCTGTTAATGCTTCAAAAATGTCAGCAAGTACCAACACCCGCTCAGGTATCGATAAGTCATCCGCATTGAGTTTACGCGGATAGCCTGTGCCGATTAATGTTTCGTGATGGGTAGAGGCATAACGCGGTACGCGCTCAAGTTCTTTAGGGAACGGCAGTGTATCGAGCATACGTATCGTACTTATCATGTGCTCATTAATTTTAAACCTATCCTCTTTAGTAAGAGTGCCTCTTGAAACTGTTAAATTATAAAGCTCCCCTAGGTTATATTTATATTTACATGGGGCAATTTTAATCCCTAAACGCTCATCATATTCAATCGGCTTATCATGAGGAATTAAGTGCCAAGGTTTATCACTGAGTAATTTTTCTGTGATGGGAAGCGTGTCATCAGTCCCTTCATAGCGATACATTTCTACTGGTGAAAGCCCCAACTTATCGTCAAAATGACGCTGCCAAGTAATATTACTCAACGCAGTTAAACGCTCAAGGGCAGCTTCTGTGATTTTTTCGCCGCCAATATTACACTGTGCAATAAAAGCAAAGTCGTCCAGCAACTGTTGCTGTTTAGCTGCCAACTGCTTGGTTAAGTCGAGCTGATTTTGAGGACTGTGTTGCAATGATTTATAGTAATCAAGTTCGGCATCTCGCCAAAGTACCTCAAAACGCGTTCTAATTTCATGAATACGATTATAAATAGTCTCCCGCTTAGTGTCTTTATCAACTATGTGCTCTGGAGTGGTTATTTTACCGCAATCATGTAGCCAAGCGGCTAAACTAAATTCTTCAACCTCATCATCATTTTTAAACTTAAACCCTTTAAAAGCGGGTAACTCTGACTCTGAAGCGGCCTTAGCAAGCTCAATACCGAGTTCAGGTACGCGCTCGCAATGCCCCGCTGTATAGGGAGATTTATCATCAATGGCTTGTGCTATTAACTCGATAAACGACGCCATGAGTGCTTTTTGACTGTCTTCATGTTGCTGTATCGACTTACTCATATCAACCATAGAGTAAGCTAACGTATTAATTTCTTTAATATGACTTTTTAAAGTCGAGACTTGTTTAAACTGCCGATTTTTAATTTTATTGTTTTCACCCACCAGCGTTTTAATAGGACCGACAATGGGGGATGCAAAAAACCACGACACTGGTAACATCATAATTAAGCAGGCAACCGTAATTATTATTGAAAGCTTTATTTTTTCTCTTGTGGAGCTCAATACATCTTCTTTAGAAACCATAATGGCTAAATAGCCCGTACTAGCTAGCGCTAAATAATCAGATAGTGGCTTAATAAAAACATACTGTTCTTTACCATTAATGTTCACTAACTGTAGCTTAGAGAAGTTACTATCATCATCCAATAAAGTGATTAATTGCTCATCAGGAACAGTGCCTACAATTTTTGATTTTTTCCCTGAGTTAGTATTGAGCCATTTATCACTAAGCTGTTGTTTAAATTGCAGAGGAAGTTGCGTGGCGGCGTAATCAAACAAAGCTTTTAATTGTGCGTCTTGGTTTTGAAACAATAAATGGTAGTCATTTGAAAAAAGCGCGGCACTGTCTTCATCAAGCGGATTGTACTGGATCCCCTCAATAAAAAATTGCTGCTGTATATATTGCAATACGGCTTTGCTGTCTATTCCCGCATAAGTATCACCATTGGCAACATGCATTAACAACGCCTTTGTGTTGGGAACTTCCACGAGGTTAATTTCTGGAAATTGCGCTCGTAATATTTTTACAATTGACCAGCCCTCTCCCACCGCAACTGACTTACCAGCAAGTTGCTGCATATGGGTAATTGGTGGATTGTTTTGTTGATTAACAATACTTAAAGGCAAAGTTACCATGGGTATACTGAGCATACCCAATGTATTATTCGATGCTGTATTAAGTACCGGATGAATCACATCTATCTGCTTATTTTCAAATAAATTAAGTAATTCTTGCCAACTGAGTCCATTAATATAATTAACCTTAATACCCAACAGTTCAGCAATCGCATTTATATATTCAACACTGTAGCCTTTAGGCTTACCACTGACACTAAAATCCATAGGTGCCCAATTGGTTTCATTTGAAACTGTGATAGTAGGATATTTGGCAACTATTTTTTGCTGTTGCTCATCCAGTACCAACCGATTTAGCCTTGCCTCAACCGTTGAGCTAAAGGGCTGATTTGAGGCAATAATTTCTCCTTCTCGGTTATAAATAAGTAACTGTGTTGAGCTGTGCATCTCCAAACGCTGTTTCTGTTCGATTAAATAATTAGACATGTTATCAACGATAATCCCTAAGCCAAGCACATGATTTTTACCCGCTATCTTAATCGAATACGTTTGCCCAGAGGTTTGTAAATGGGTAAATAGATAAGGCTTGGTTTTGTTTACTTGCTGTGAGTTTGCTTGCTTAAACCATGCTTGCTCGCGGGGATCAAAATACGTCGGTTTTTTGGTTTTTTCTCTTAAGCTAAATGACGCATCAAAATAAAGCGTTTGCTGTATTCTTTGCCCTTCTTCAGATTTTATTTGAATAACGACCCAGCGGTCATTATCCGTTGCACCAAGGCGCTGACGAACCATCGCACTACTTTCAAGATTAATAACCTCAAAATAGTCACCATTGTTATAGCCCATATAAAAAGCATAAAACAAAGGATTCAAATCCATCATTTCACTTAATACATTTCGTAGCTCTGTTTTATCTGAAAGGTTTTCACCGACTAACGAGGTGTTTTTTACCATCATATATAAAGTATTTTCAGATTTTTCATTAATGCGTGTTAGGTAATCAGCAACCGATTGAGTGGTCATATTAAAGTGTTGCACATTCGACTCGAGCGCCATTTTTTCACTAAAATAATACTGTAAGCTCGTGGCTATAATAGCGGTAATAGACGTTGCCAACACAAATACTGCCACAACCGTCAAACGAATAGAAAAGCGTACTGTTTTTGTTAACTTTTTAAGCGCTTTAAATATCATTGAACGTTCCTTGCGACACTTTTAAAAGCAGTAAATATACGTCGTTGAAAATTGCAATTTAGCAATATTCAAAGCCTATGAAGTAAGTTAATCATTAATTGTTTGAGCTAAAATAATATTAGTCACAAAATCAGAAATTTAAAAACTTTATGCCTTTATTTACTGAACACCTAATTGCGCTTACCATATGCAAACTAAAAACCTAAATGAATACACTCTTATGGTTAAACAACACACCACTAAAGCATGGCCAGTTAGCATTCTTACTTTTTTAGCGCTACTGAGTGCCTCTGCCAATAGTTATGCAAAAAGCGTGAGTATTAACGTGTTTGCTATTCCCTCTTCGCCAATTGTTGAGCTCATGGCTACAACCAGCAATGAACTAGCCAAACAGCAAATAACCACGTTTTATCAGCAAGGCTTACCCGTGCATGCCACATTATATTTGACTGATTATCCGCAAGAGGCACAAAATGAAATTAAGCAGGTGGTGGAGCGTATTGTAAAGAAACATCAACCTTTTGAAATTAAAGCCAATGGGTTTAGTGTATCTGCCAGTAATTGGGCCTTTATAGACTTAGAAAAATCTTATCAGTTACAACGCTTAGCCGATGAAGTGACACTTAAACTTGAGCCACTTCGCGATCATCAAGCGCCAGTACCAAGTTGGGTAAAGCATTACCCTAATAAACTCGTGGCCTTTGAGCGTTATGGTAGCCCAAATGTGTTTCAAAACTTTCAGCCACATTTAACCCTACTTGCAAATGAGCAAAACCCTGCATTGGCTGCGTTTAATAAAGTTATGCAAGCTGAGCCACCGCAAGCACAAGGTGAAATAATTGGGATTGGAATTGGAATTTCTGATCAGTTTGGGCAACAAAAACAGATCATCGCTAAGTACTTCTTTGATACCAAATAAATAATTAATAATGGGAGCTAATTACACATTTATTAACTTAAGTGGTTTATGGATTTGTGGTTAGCTTATCGCTTAAATGCTTTTTAAGTATGCGGGTATTGCGCGTATTTGCTTTGAACATGGCATCAAAAATATCACCAAAAAATGGAATAAGCCCACCTACAAAATCAACTAACATGTTTAAAATAATCCGGCTTTTTACTCGCTTACTAACACCTAATCGCTGCGCTTCAATTAATACATACCCAGATAAAATAAGCCCGGCTAAATCGCCTACCACTGGCAATAGCCCAATCAATGATTCGACACCGAAACTAAATTTAGTAAACGGAATACCAATGCTGCTGTCGGTAAAGCGGCTAAACTCTTCAAGCCGTTTTATGGTGGCTTTATATTCAGCTTGTGTAACGTGAGATTGATTATTTTTTTGCATAATAACTGCTCTTTATTTTTAGGTGCGCTAAGCACATGGAAATTATTGAGCGGCAATAAAGATGTATAGCCTGTACATAATAAACGCGCTAGTGCGCGTTTATTATTAATTTATAGTAAAGCGCGCTTAAATAGCGCCTTTAATTGGCCCATGTTCGTGGTTAACATGTGGGTTTTGACCGCGTTGACGTAGTAAATGATCCATTAAAGTAATGGCCATCATTGCCTCAGCAATCGGAATAGCACGAATGCCTACACAAGGATCGTGACGACCTTTGGTGATCATCTCGACCGCTTCATTTTCGGTATTAATACTATTACCGGGAATGGTAATGCTTGATGTTGGCTTAAGCGCAATGGATGCGATTATATCTTGCCCTGTAGAAATACCTGCCAATACGCCGCCGGCATGATTTGAGGTAAAACCATCAGGGGTTAACTCATCACGGTGCTCTGAGCCTTTTTGCTCAACCACATCAAAGCCATCGCCAATTTCAACGCCTTTTACAGCGTTGATACTCATTAATGAATGGGCAAGTTCGGCATCTAGCCTATCAAATACCGGCTCACCTAAACCAACTGGCACATTTTTAGCCACTACTTTTACTTTGGCACCCACTGAATCACCTTGCTTTTTAAGCTCGCGCATATATTCATCGAGTGCTTCAAGCTTGCTAACGTCTGGGAAAAAGAATAAGTTATTTTCCACCTCATCCCAATCGTAATTTTCGGCTTTAATTGGCCCTAATTGGCTCAAACACGCACGTACTTCAATACCATGAAATTGCTTTAAATACTTTTTAGCAATAGCGCCTGCGGCAACCCGAATAGCGGTTTCGCGCGCAGATGAACGGCCACCACCACGGTAATCGCGAAGGCCGTATTTGTGCCAGTAGGTATAGTCACCGTGGCCTGGGCGAAATACATCTTTAATTTTGCCATAATCTTGTGAACGTTGATCGGTATTTTCAATTAATAAACCAATGCTGGTACCAGTGGTTTTACCTTCAAAAACGCCCGCTAAAATTTTGATTTGGTCGCTCTCACGGCGCTGCGTGGTATAACGACTTTGCCCAGGTTTGCGTCTGTCTAAATCGTGTTGTATGTCGGCCTCAGTGATTTCAAGGCCTGCGGGCGTGCCATCCACTACGCCGCCTAATGCAACGCCGTGGCTTTCGCCAAAGGTGGACACTTTAAATAACTGCCCTATGCTATTACCTGCCATTAACTTTCCTCATTCCTAATGACTTATAGCCGAGGATTAACTCTGCTATTGTTTTGCCCAGCCATTTCGGATGAATGGCTAGTACTAATTATTACTGTGCAAAGTAGGCATCTAGTTGTTGTTTGCTAATAACAAACACCCCTAATCCGCCTTGTTCAAACTCAATCCATTCAAATGGTGCGCCTGGATACAGTGCATCCATATGTACCATAGAGTTACCTACTTCGACAAATAACAAACCGTTATCTGTTAGATGCTCACTAGCTTGATCTAAAATAGTACGTGTTACATCAAGACCATCGTGTCCCGATGCTAATCCTAGCTCTGGTTCATGGTGGAATTCACGTGGTAAATCAGCCATATCTTCAGCGTCAACGTACGGTGGGTTTGCTACGATTAAGTCGTATTTTTGCCCAGGTACACCACTGAATACGTCAGACTGAATCGGTAATACGCGGTCACTTAGTTGATAGTCAGTGATATTAATATCAGCCACTTCAAGCGCTTCATAGGATATATCAACCGCATCAACTTGCGCATTCTCGAACGCTTGTGCCAAGGCAATAGCAATACAACCTGAGCCTGTACATAAATCTAAAATACGCCCTACTGACTCTGGTTTTTCTAACCAAGGGGTGAAGCGATTATTAATAAGCTCAGCAAAAGGCGAGCGAGGAATTAATACGCGTTCATCCACATAAAATGGCATGTTAGCAAACCATGCAATGTTGGTAAGGTAAGGTACTGGGGTAAAATCGTTAATGCGCTCGGCAATCAAGCCCGCTAAACGATTTTTTTCAGTACTGGTTAAACGCGCATGCATCAGCTCTTTGGGTGCATCGATAGGCAAACTAAGCGCCGGTAATAACAAACTTACCGCTTCATCCCATGCGTTATCGGTGCCATGACCAAAGAAAATACCGCTACTTGCAAATTGACTAGTTGTCCAACGAAGCCAATCGTGTAAGGTTGAAAGTTCTGCAACAGCTTCATCTAGGGTTGCTTCTTCTATTAGTAATTCACTCATCAGTATTATCTGCCTGCTACTTTCAAAAAAATAAACTCAATCGGGGCGCATCATTGGCCCCATGATTGCCCTATTGTATACCCAAGCCACCTTTAGGTGCGAGCGCAGTTAGTATTAAAAGCGATTTAGGTAAGGCTTTGATTGCAAATAATAGTCACTCTATTGTTCAAATCAATAACGCAGTATAAATCGCTTTTAAACTAACCTTAATGGCGCTGTAATATGCACCTCAAAGCTGCTTGGGTATCACACCTTTTTACTCGATTTTTACCGCTTTTTTGTTTAGACTGCCGCTATGAAAAAAGATCCCCACTCAAACAGCCTAATTAGTCCTGACGACATTGACTTGTTTCGTCAAAGTATCAGTGGTGCGCGTGTATTTAAACAAGACACTCACCGTTTTAGCAATAAACCTAAAGTGTCACAAGCGAAGCAATTTGCCCAGCAAAAAAAGCAACAACAGTCAGAATTTTTCTTTTCTGATGAATATGTGCCCGATATAGACACACATGGTACCGTTAATTATGTACAACAGGGTCAGGATCGTTTTTTAGCCAAACAACTTCGTCGAGGGGATTTTATTCCTGATTTAACCCTCGACCTGCATGGCTTGAATAAAGAGATAGCCAAAGATGAACTCGCAGGGCTTATTCATGAGTGTAAAAAAAAGCATTACTATTGTGCCTGTGTTGTACACGGAATTGGCGGCCATATCCTCAGGCATAAAGTACCGCAATATTTAGTGCAACACCCCGATGTAATTGCTATGCACCAAGCTCCGCTTGAGTATGGCGGTAAAGGGGCGGTACTCATATTAATTAACTTACCGCAAAGTGATGAGTTTAGACGCTGAGCACTAGAGCCAATCAATAAGAGTCTTTTTTAGTGCATATATTTTCGATTATATTTCCGCTTATTTTTATTGTGTTATGCGGCTACATAGCAAGCCGAAGTCAGTTTTTAGAACGCATTCATATAACAGGGCTCAGTAAATTTACTTTTTACATTAGTGTACCCAGTTTTTTATTTTTAAATATGGCCCAGGCAGACCTAAAAACCAGCGTGAGCTTAAATGGCTTTTTAAGCTTTTATATTCCCGTTATTTTAATTTATTTTTTTGCGCTCATTATTGACCGCTACACTCTCTCTAAACATCCTCAATATGAACGTCACAGTGTATTTGCCCTTGGCAGTAGTTATTCAAATACCGTATTGGTGGGCTTGCCCATTATTATTGCAGCATTAGGTGAGCAAATGATGGGCATTATTTTTATGATCATCACCTTTCATAGCGCGCTATTGTTCACCCTTACCTTTTTAATTAGTGCAAACAGTGCCAGTCATGTGTTTTCTTGGTCAACATTTGCCAAAAATATGCTACTCAACCCTGTCGTATTGAGTATTAGCACGGGTTTGTTGGTAAATTTAGCAGGGATTACTTTATTTTCTGATTTAACTAATGGCTTAGCGCTTTTAGCTAAACCTGCCATTGCCTGTGCGTTATTTGTTTTAGGCGCAAACTTAGCTTTTTATAAAATTAGCGATAACTGGCAAGCGGCAGCTATTGCCAGCCTGTTAAAGCTAGTTATATTGCCCGCCTTAGTATTAGTGTTAGGCTCACATGTATTTGCTATTAATGAGTCACTCTTAAAAGTACTCGTATTATTGAGCGCATCGCCCTTGGGGGTTAATGCGTACTTAATTGCATGCCAAATAAAACAACATCAAGATACGTTAGCCAGTGCGGTTGTTTTATCGACAGTTTTGAGTGTGGTGAGTTTTAGTATGTGGTTAACAATTCTACTGTAGACAAATACCTAAAAGTATTGGCATTTATCTAACAGAAAGTAGCTTAGCTAAATGCTCGTTTACAAGCTATGCATCTACATTCGCTGGTGCATTAATGGTGATAAAATCACTTTTATGGCGAGTTTCATCATAACTAATTTGTGCAACAGCGCCGGTATTAAAAATAGGCATGTGCCCAGCACACAACTGATCAACCAAATAGCTCACCATAGGCATATGGGCAACCACAAGCCAAGTATCGCATTCCGGATGAAGCGCGATTAACGTTTCTAAATAATCTGCAGCAACCTGCGGGTTACCTTCAGGAATAATATCTTGGCAGGTCTCTTCAAATAAAAAGGTATTATTTTTTTTAACACCCTCAGCTGTTTGCTGCGCTCTTACATAAGGACTCACTAATAACCCCGTTGGAGCATGCTTTTTTTGTAACCACAGCCCCATTTTTTCTACCTGCTGATGGCCCAAAGGAGTCAAATTTCTACTGACATCATCAGAGTGCATCGGTATTGCTTCACCATGACGCATTATCAAGATTGTTTTCATAAAAAATCAACCAATTAAAGAATATAAAACAGTAGCCAGTTTGCTCGAATTTCCGCTATATTAATAACTCAAACCTATTTATTTTCTTAAAATAGTTCTTTCATGATGTTCAGGTAAATAGCATTGCATTCCTGAAGTTATCATCTGTTGTTAACAATTATACGTTTAGTTTCAGGAGCATCATTTGAAAATCAGCACCAATGATAACAGAGCTTACCGCACACTAACACTGGACAATGGTCTAAAAGTACTTTTAGTGCACGATCAAGACTCAGCAAAAGCTGCCGCATCCATGGCTGTTAACGCTGGTCACTTTGATGATCCACTTGATAGACAAGGCCTAGCGCACTTTTTAGAGCATATGTTGTTTCTAGGCACTGACCTTTATCCTGAATCAGGAAGTTTTAATAATTTTGTCTCGCTGTCTGGTGGCAATACCAACGCGTGGACTGGCACAGAGCATACCTGCTATTTCTTTGATATTAATAACCATCATATTGAAACAGCATTAGCACAATTTAGTCGGTTTTTTATAGCGCCCACACTAAACCCCGCTGAAACAGAAAAAGAACGTAATGCTATTGAGGCTGAGTTTAAATTAAAAATTAAAGACGATGGCCGTCGAATTTATCAAGTGCATAAAGAAACGGTTAACCCTGCACACCCATTTGCTAAATTTTCCGTAGGCAACTTACAAACGTTAGCAGATAGAAAGCGCTGTATTAGTGATGAATTACGTGACTTTTTTAATAGGCATTACCAAGCTCAGTGGATGACGTTAGTGATTTGTGCCAATGAGTCATTAGATACACTTGAGGCATGGGCAACCCAGTATTTCTCCCAGATAAAGGGAGATAAACACCAATTAAAGCCACCTATAGAAGCGCCGCTTTATCGCAGCCAAGACTTGGGTAAGTTGCTTCATATTGAACCACACAAACATGTACAAAAGCTGATTATTAGCTTTGCCATGCCAAACATTGACGATTTTTATCGTCATAAAACGGTCAGCTTTATTGCGCACTTACTAGGTTATGAAGGGCAAGGCTCGTTGTATTCTGTGCTTAAAGAGCAAGGTTGGATCAATGCCCTCTCTGCAGGTGGCGGAATTAATGGCAGTAATTTTAAAGACTTTAATATTAGTATGGCGCTGACCGATGAAGGCATTGAATACTACGAAGATATTATTGAAATGGTGTTTGAATACATTTGTTTAATTAATAACAACACCAGCAAATTACCTCGCCTATATCAAGATAAGCAAAAACTATTACAAATCGCATTTGATAACCAAGAAAAGTCTCGCCTAATTGATTGGGTCAGTAATTTAAGTATTAACATGCAACATTACGATGAAGTTAATTACTTACAGGGTGACTATTTAATGGAGGGCTTTAAAGCCAGCACGCATGAAATGGCTATGCAGTGGTTAACTCCGCACAACATGCGTTTAGTGCTTATTCATCCTGATGTAGAGCCTGAACACACAGCTGCTTGGTATAACACCCCCTATAAAATTGAAAAATTGTCGCTACATTGGCTCGAAGCACTTGCACAGATTAGCCAGCCACAAAGTGAAATGCTATTGCCCACGGCTAATCCTTATTTAGCTAAAGATGTCATTTTATATCCGGTTGAATCACAGCAACGACATCCAACATTACTGATAAAAGAAGCAGGCTTTGACTTTTGGTTTAAACAAGACGCCACCTTTAGAGTCGCCAAAGGGCATTTTTATTTAGCCATGGACTCTGACTTTGCAGTAAAAGATGTGAAACATATGGCACTGACGCGGTTATTTTCAGATTTATTCATGGACAGTGTTGGCGAACAGTTTTACCCAGCGGAACTTGCGGGCTTAAGTTATCACTTAACCTCTCATCAAGGTGGCTTAACGCTTCACACTGCGGGGCTTTCTTCAAGCCAACTCGAATTAGTCGATCAGCTGATTGATGCACTATTTAACGTAAAAATTTGTGCCAAACGCTTTGCAGAATATAAAAAGCAACTGGTAAGGCATTGGCGTAATAGCAATCAAAACAAACCCGTTAGTGAGCTATTTAGTATTTTAGGCGCTAAAATAATGCCGTGGAATCCTCAGCCTGACGAGTTAGCAAATGCACTCAAAGACACCTGTTTCCATCAGTTTAATGAATTTAGACAAGCGTTTTTTAATGCCCTTCATGTTGAGTCTTTTTTACATGGTAATTGGCAGCAAAATGATGCGCTTGAGTTTCAAAAGAAGGTCGCCCAGCACCTTAAAAAATCAGCCGTTATCGACGATTTAAAGCGCCCACTTTATGAAATTACTAAAGTGACCCGCTACGAGCTTGAACTTGCCTGCAGCGATAATGCCATGGTGATTTACTACCAAGCACAAAGCGATGACGTTAATGAAAAAGTGAAAATGATGGCGCTAAATCATTTAATTAATCAAGATTACTTTAATGAACTCAGAACCACGCAACAACTCGGTTATTTAGTAGGGGCAGGATACGCTCCTTTTAATACCCGTGCTGGTATTGCCTTTTATATACAATCACCAAAATTTGAGCCCACCACGTTACTGCACAGGCATAATTTATTTATTAGCCAGTATTTAGCAACAATCGATGAGCTAACAGAACAAGACTGGCTGCAACAAAAACATGGATTAACAACCCATATTGCTGAAAAAGACAAAAATTTGCGTTTACGTTCACAACGTTTATGGCTTGCTATAGGTAATGGCGATCATCGGTTTAATATGCAGCAACGCCTGCTGGATTCTTTAAACGCATTAACGCTTGAAGATTTAAAAGCCTACGCCGCTGAAATTTTTAATGCAGATCGCCCAAGATATGAGCTTTTAAGTGCCAAATCTGTGAATTTGTCTGAGAAACTACCACTTTATTCGCATTCTCTTTGACTCTTGCTCGCGCTTGATTTAGATTGTCTTTTGTTAATAAGAAGTAAGACAATGAAAAAAATAAAAATAATAAAATACATTCTATTGTTGGCCACTTTGGCCACAGCCTACTCTGCGAGTGCATTCGAGTCATCGTTTAACTTGAATTTAAATGCGTTGGTCGTGAGCGTGTGCGCAATAATGTCGTTAGTTGTGGTTTATTTGTTAACGATTGTTCACTCACTCAGGCGTTCACACTCTCAATTACAGCTTTCTGAAAAACGATTAAAAAGTACCGTAGAAGGCAGTGGTGATACTCTATGGGATTGGAATATCAAAACCGGTAAAGTTATTCGTATCAATGACAAATACGTGATGAATAGTAATAACCTAGTAGAATTTCCACCGAATAAAAGCTTGATCCACCCCCGCGATTTAACCCATGTTGATTACCTACTAAAAAAACACTTTGCCGAAGAAAGTACTTTTTTTGAAGCAACTTATCGTATTAAAGACAGCTTTGGTAAATGGCACTGGGTGCTCGACCGCGGAAAAATCATTGAAAAAGACGCTAACCTAAGCCCACTGCGAATGACTGGCACAGTCAGAGATATCTCGCAGTTAAAATCAACGGAAGATCGACTTAACTTATTTGCAAAATGTGTTGAGTCACTCACTGATGCGCTGGCCATTTATGATAAAGACTTTAGGCTTGTGGATATTAATCCAAGCTTTTTAACTTTGTTTGGCGGCGTACGCGAGCAATACCTAAAGAAAGAGTTTCATTTAGCCGGTTACGACAAAAGCTATATAGAATCCATAAAAAATACCGTTAGAAAGCACGAACATATTCAAGAAGAAGTAAAGCTTCGCAATAGCGATCATGCTCTGCTGCCATTTGAAATATCAATAGACGAAATTAAAAACGCGCAAAATCAAATAACCAATTATGTGGTGGTGTATTCAGATTTAACCGAACGTAAAAAGACCGAATCTGAACTGAATAATTTATCAAACCGAGATCGCACCACCAGCTTACCCAACCGTAATTTGTTTTTTTCTGACTTACAAAAACTTGCAAAGCAGCATTCTCATCATGCATTACTCGTATTTGATTTAGATAACTTTAAAAAGATAAACGACTCATTAGGCCATCAATTAGGTGATAGTTTACTGGCAAAGCTTGCTATGCGTTTAAATAAGCTCACCCGTGAAAATGACGTATTTTATCGCCTTGGCGGCGATGAATTTGCACTAGTTATGTCAAACACCAACGATATTCTCACTATCACTCGCATGGCTAAACAGTTTTTGGCGGCCATAGCTACACCATTTAAAATGGCAGGCCATGAACTTGCTATCACCTCAAGCGTTGGTATAGTGTTGTTCCCCGAAGATGGTAACACCCCCGAAATACTATTAAAGAACGCCGATACTGCGATGTATCATGCTAAAAAGAAAGGCAATAGCTACCTGTTCTTTAATGACACCATGAACCGCCAAGCAGTAAAACGACTGCAAATAGAAAACCTAATGCGCTTTGGCTTAAAAGAAGATCATTTTGAGGTGTATTACCAGCCTAAAATGAATATTCGTACTGGTAAGCTTGCTGGAATGGAAGCGTTGGTACGTTTTATTACCCCGAAAAAGGGGGTTATTAGCCCAGGGGTATTTATTCCAATTGCCGAAGAAACAGGGCAAATTATTGAAATTGGTGAAGTAGTTTTAAACAAAGCTTGTCGCGATGTAAAACAGTGGTTAGATGCAGGCTTATTTAATGCCCGTGTTGCTGTTAACTTATCAGCAAAACAATTTAGCCTACCCGATCTAACCTCGCGCATAGATGTGATTTTACAAAAAAATGAACTGCCCTCGTACTTTTTAGAGCTTGAGATAACTGAAGGCACCGTAATGGACGATCCACAAGAAGCCATTGCGATTATGCGCTCTTTAAGTGCCCGTGGAATTCACTTAGCAATGGATGACTTTGGTACCGGCTATTCATCACTTGCGTATTTAAAGCAGTTTCCACTCAATACGCTTAAGGTAGATAAAGCCTTTATCGATGATATGAAGACTGAACGTGGCCGCAATATGGTGGACTCTATCGTCACTATTGCGCATAACCTTGATTTGCATGTAGTTGCCGAAGGGGTGGAGCAAGCGTCGCAAATAAGCATACTTGAAGAGCTAAACTGTGAAACACTGCAGGGTTATTACTACTCTAAACCACTCTCAAAAGATGAATTTACTGCGTTTTTAAAACAACAACAAAGCCAATCAAAACTCAGTTTAATTAGAGCGACCAGTTAAGCACGCCATAGACACGCATTTACACCTATATTGCGTATCAATGCACGTCGATAATGTATATTAAACAAGCACCAAGCAACAGGACCAAATACGCCACCTAAAAATAACCAGCGTTTAACAGGCATGCCCTTTTTAATGGTTTCTAAATACATAAGCGCTATAAATACACCGCTAAGCAAAATAAATAACACCACCACCTCAACCAGCTCAAAAATAAGGCGCGTATAATAGCGTTAAATTGGCTAAATTTGAAGCAACGCATGCTGCTAATCAGCAATAATGCTGAATCAATTTGAGGGGCAAATCAGACACAAAAAAGCCGAGCAACTTAAATACTCGGCTAATCATCATAGATTTATAGCGGCTTACTTGTCAGCACGGCCCATAAACTTATGCTCTGCAGTATTAATACGGATGCGATCGCCCGTAGAAATATGCTCTGGCACTTGAATAGTTAAGCCGGTTGATAAACGAGCAGGCTTTGAACGCGCGCTGGCTGAAGCACCTTTAATTGAAGGGTCGGTTTCCTCAACTACAAGCTCAACACTTGAAGGAAGATCAAGCCCAACTGGCGCACCATCAATCACAATAACATGCACGCCTTGGGTCTCTTCGTTAACAAACTGAATCTCTTCAGCTATGGCCTCTTTAGCCAAGTTGTAAGGCGTGTAGTCTTCGTTATCCATAAAGACATACTCATCGCCATCAATGTACGACAGCATCGCTTCACGACGGGTTAAATCCGCAAGGTTAAGCATGTCGCTGTCTTTAAATGTTTCGTCAACTTTGCTACCCGTGACCACATCGTATAAACGCATACGGTATAAACTACCACCGGCACGACCTTGTGGTACAGAACGTACGATATCTTTTACTACTAATACACGGCCATTAAAGTCAATAGCCGTCCCTTTTTTAACATCACTTGCCTTTGGCATGGGTGAATTCCTATTGTTTTTTTGATTGCGAGAAACATACCACGAAACTGATTTTGTTCAACAATAAAGTGATATGATTAGCTTCTTACTTCGTACTGACTCATAAATCTGTAATTTAGACTTAAACTCGTGTTATCTAGTGGCAAAAAGCTGCTATGGTTAAGTTATCGATTATGACCTCAAGGAATGGCTCATGAACCAACAAACTGTACATACCTATTTAATGAACAAGCCGTTAGTTAAACTAACCCAGCCTTTTGCTAAAGATGTTGATGTGTATAAAGTAAATCATAAAATGTTTGCCACTCTTGCACTTAGCAATGAGGGTGAAACCGACGAAAATGGCGAACCTATTTGGTGGCTAAACTTAAAGTGCGATCCTGATGAGGCGCAATCATTACGAGATATTTTCCCTGCCGTTATTCCAGGTTATCATATGAATAAACGCCTTTGGAATACCGTGATTTTAGATGGCTCAGTACCACAGGGTGAAATTGAGCGTATGATTGATAACTCGTTTAATTTGGTGGTCGACAACATGCCTGATAAAGATAAAAAGGCCATTGAAGCGTTACTGTAAATAAGCGTCCAGACGCAACTTTTACCAATTCGATTGATTAAGTATTATTGTTGATTATCGAACACAAAAAAGCCGCATAATTTGCGGCTTTTTTACGTTAACTTAAAACATTAATCTTTGTGTTCAGTCGTCTCATTTGGAGTGTCAGTTGATTTATCATCACCTTGCGCTAACTCCACTTCAGCTTTATTAGCGGCTGTTGTGTAAAACTTATCGCCCTTGTCAGCCATTGCAAGTAAAGTATCACAAGGTGTAAAAATAGCGTTGCTGTTAGCCAGAGTAGACATATCAGAGCTTATTTTGCCTGCGCCTAATTTATCCATATAGCTAAACGGGCCACCTAAGAACGGTGGGAAACCAATACCAAAAATAGCACCAATATCACCATCACGCGGGCTGGCAATAATACCGTCATCTAAACAGCGAACGGCCTCATTAAGCATTTGTGAGATACAACGCTTAGCAATTTCGTTTTTATTTAAACGTGGAGCTGGGGTTACACCTAGTAGCTCATAGACTGACTCATCAACCTTTTTGCCTTTCTTGTCGTATTCATAAAAACCACGACCCGTTTTACGGCCTAAGCGTTTTGAATCAATCATGCGCGAGAAAGCATCTGGGCCTTTAAAACGCTCACCGAGTTCTTTTTCAAGAATTGGCGCGATTTTAGAACCAATATCAATACCGACTTCATCAAGCAGTGCCAACGGCCCTACTGGAAAACCAAACTCAACTAAGGCTGCGTCAATTTTTTCAATTGGCTCACCGGCAAGCATTAAGTTTGCCGCCTCATTCAGGTATGGCGCTAAAATACGGTTAACATAAAAACCAGCCATATCTTTTACCACAATTGGCGTTTTACCTTGCTTACGCGCAAAGTTAACTACACGAGCAATCGTTTCTTTTGAGGTGCCTTCGTGAGGAATAATTTCTACCAGTGGCATTTTCTCTACTGGTGAGAAATAATGTAAACCAATTACATTTTCAGGACGCGCTGCTTTAGCTGCAATTTGCGAAATAGGTAATGACGAAGTATTACTTGCGAAAATAGTATTCGCTTGGCAATGCTGCTCTACATCAGCAACCATACCTTGCTTAAGCTCTAAATCTTCAAATACGGCTTCTATCACTAAATCTATGTGTTTAAAACCGCTGTAATCGGTAGTGCCGGTAATGCGGTTCATGGTTAACTGCATATCGGCTTTAGACATAATACGGCGTTTAAGACGCTTATCTAAAATTTTGTATGTGTAGTTCATGGCATTACTTATGCCCTGCTCTGCCACATCTTTAATTCGCACCGGCAATTTAGCTTTGACCGCACTCACATGGGCAATACCTGCACCCATTAAGCCACCACCTAACACGGCAGTTTTACTAATCGCGGGAGCATCATCATTGCGCCATTCTTTTTTCATTTCAGTGGTTGCAAAGAAAATACCGCGCAGCGCCTTAGACTCATCACTCATTACCAATGTGGCAAAACCTTCTGCTTCGGTTTTATACGCTTTCATTTCATCAAGCTCTACGCTTGCACGTACCGCTTTAATAATTGCAAGCGGCGCAGGGTAATGACCACCGGTTTTTTTAAGAACGTTTTCTTTAGCTTTTTTAAAGATAAAGTTACGACCAAACGGGTTTGATTCTAATAACTTACTGATCTTATCAAGTTTAGGCTCTTTAGCTTGTGGCTTTTTCTTCGCCGCAAACTCTTTGGCCACTTTTAGCAGTACGCTTTGTGGTACACAATCATCCAATACACCGGCTTTTTTAGCTTGTTTAGGACGAATTTGTTTTCCGGTTAGCATCCACTCAAGGGCTTTTTGAATGCCCACGATTTTAGTTAAGCGCTGTGTACCACCACCGCCAGGTAATAAACCAAGTTGCACTTCTGGTAAACCAATTTTAGTTAAATCGCTATCTGTACCTACGCGGTAATCACAGGCTAAAGCAAATTCTAAACCGCCACCAAGCGCTGCGCCATGTATAGCACTAACTGTGGTGTACGGAAGCTTTTTCATATCAAAAAATGCTTGATGGCATAATTCGCTAATAGCTAATGCATCTTCACGCTTTTGCACGCTGTCTAGCATTTTAACATCGGCACCAGCAATAAAGTTATCGCTTTTACCACTAATAAATACCATACCTTTAACTGCGTGCTCTTTAGCTTGTGCTAATAATGCTTTTAAATCATCAGCAAAGCTATCTCGCAGGGTATTCATTTTCTCACCCGGCACATCAATGGTCACTACGGCTATTTTGTTATCATCAACCGTTAAATTAAATACTGAATCTGTCATTACGCACTCTCCAATACAAAGGCTGCACCTAAACCACCCGCAGCACAGGCAGTCGTTAACGCTAAACCACCGCCACGACGCTTAAGCTCGTATAAACTTTGTGTAATTAAACGCGCGCCGGTTGCCGCAAATGGATGACCATATGCAAGCGAGCCGCCGTTCACGTTAAACTTATCCATGTTAATTTCACCTATGGCTTTATTACGCCCTAAGTGCTCTTGTGCAAATTTATCTGAAGCAAACATTTTCATATTCGCTAAGGTTTGCGATGCAAACGCTTCGTGCATTTCAATTAGATCTAAATCGGCTAACGTAATACCTGCTCTATCAAGTGCGATAGGCGTTGAGTGAGCCGGCCCCATTAGCATGTCTTTTTCTACGCCAATGGCTGAAAACGCAAAACTGCGTACGTAGCCTAAAATTTCGTAACCCAATGCTTTTGCTTTGCTTTCGCTCATCATTAACACTGCGGCTGCGCCATCGGTTAATGGGGTTGCATTGGCTGCAGTGACTGAGCCGTGTTGACGGTCAAATACCGGCTTAAGCTTGGCATAACCTTCAACCGTTGAGTTTTTACGAATATTGTTATCTTCTTCAATAAAGCTTTTATAAGGCGGTAAATGAGCCGTCATTACTTCATCTTTAAGCTTGCCATCAGCCCAGGCTTGAGTTGCCAGTGAGTGAGAACGATGCGCTAAGGCATCTTGATCTTCACGGCTAATGTTATGGGTTTTAGCCATTTG
This sequence comes from Pseudoalteromonas sp. APC 3495, assembly GCF_030407645.1. Taxonomy (NCBI): domain Bacteria; kingdom Pseudomonadati; phylum Pseudomonadota; class Gammaproteobacteria; order Alteromonadales; family Pseudoalteromonadaceae; genus Pseudoalteromonas; species Pseudoalteromonas sp. APC 3495. Next base: position 112,520 of record NZ_JASDDA010000008.1, read on the forward strand.
CTCGGCTGTTTGTCCCATTGATAAACCCGTTGAGTACTCAGCAACCGCTGGCGGCACTGGCAATAAATCTTTTAAACGTAGTTTTGAGAATATTTTTAAACGCTGACCAAGCGTACGTGCTTTGTTTAAATCAACTAAGCTACCCGCTAATTTTTTACTTACACCAATTGGCAATACAGATGATGAATCGGCACCACCGGCAATACCTACGCTTACAGAGCCTGCCATAATTGATTCGGCAACGTTTGCTATCGCTTGAAAACTCGTCGCACAAGCACGCGATACAGAGTACGCATCAACCGATACTGGCATCCCAGTACCCAATACAATTTCACGCGCAATATTTGGCGCTTCTGGCATTTGTACTACTTGCCCAAAAACCAATTGATCGATTTCTGACTTGTCGAAATTTAATCGCTCAAGCATTTCATTAACTACTAACTTACCCATATCCAACGCTGGTACATGGTGGAACGCAGTCGCTTGCTTAGCAAAAGGAGTACGTAAGCCGCTTACGATGGCAATACGGTCGCCTTTTGGTGTTTTAAGTATGTTTTGCTCAGACATTTATTATTCTCTCCCGCTGACAGGTCAGACCTGTATGTTTTCTCCGATTCTAAACAACCCGTGTGATAAAGCCAATAGATAAAGGTAAATTAATACAAAAGCGCCATTGTAAATCACTACATACATTGTATGAGGGTAATACAATAGGCTTTTTTAGCTGGTTTTACAAAGTTTTATGTTAGGCTAAAAAATCGTTAAAAAATAACGAACTATTTTTAAAAAATCAGTCTAACTCTTGAGTTATCCACTTATAAACCTTATAACTAGCTCAGTATTTGTTACCTAACCAATTTAGGTATTATTTAAGCTGACGAGGACAGTCCACTTATTATGGCAGCTAACGCATTTTCACAATTAAAAACGTATTTAGACACCCAAATTATTGGCCAGCCTGCGCTCACTCAAGCACTATTAATTGCTATTTTAGCCGATGGTCATTTATTAGTTGAAGGCCCACCGGGGCTTGCAAAAACACGCGCTGTTAATGCCTTAGCAAAAGGTATTGAAGGCTCGTTTCAGCGTGTTCAGTTTACCCCAGATTTATTACCAGCCGATGTGACCGGCACCGATATTTATCGCCAACAAACCAGTGAGTTTGTGTTTGAAAAAGGCCCTTTATTTCATAACCTTATTTTAGCGGACGAAATAAACCGAGCACCAGCAAAAGTACAATCGGCATTATTAGAAGCAATGGCCGAGCGCCAAGTCACGGTGGGCAAAAACACCTATCCACTCAGTGACCTGTTTTTAGTGATGGCAACACAAAATCCGCTTGAGCAAGAAGGTACTTACCCGCTACCAGAAGCGCAATTAGACCGTTTTTTAATGCACCTAAGTATTAATTACCCAGGTGCTGAGCATGAGCTTGATATTTTACGTTTGACCCGTGGTGAAGCACTTAATGATGAAGCCCCAGTGCTTGAGCAAATTTCACAACCCGATTTGTTTGCTGCGCGAAAAGCAATTTTAGGTCTGTATTTGGCCGAGCCATTAGAGCAGTACTTAGTTCAATTGATTATTGCTACTCGAGAAGGCGCAAACTTAGATGAGCAACTTGGCCGCTGGATTGAATACGGCGCAAGCCCTCGCGCTACTATCGCTCTTGATAAGTGTGCCCGCGCTCATGCGTGGCTAAGTGGCCGTGATTTTGTATCACCTGATGATATACAAGCTGTTGTACATAATGTATTGCGCCATCGTATTATTTTAAGTTACGAAGCACAGGCCGATGGTATTACAAAAGATCAGGTTATTAGCCGTATTGTTGAACTAGTCGCAGTACCTTAAGTTATGCAAACACACGTTGATTCTCAGGCATGGCTTAAATTAAGCCATAGCCATGGTGTTAATTTATCGCTTAAAGAGCTGATGTATTATAAAGCAAAAGCGCAACTGCTTGAGCTGGCACCTAAAGTTAGAATAAAAAACACCTTGGCGGGGCAATACCTTGCGCCCCACAAAGGCCGGGGTATGGAATTTGCCGAAGTGCGTCATTATCAAAACGGTGACGATATACGCTCTATTGATTGGCGCGTTACCGCACGCACAGGCGAAACCCACACTAAACTTTTTCAAGAGGAAAAAGAGCGCCCGGTATTTGTGTTTACTGACTTTTCAAACTCAATGCTATTTGGCTCGCAATTACTGTTAAAATCGGTGCAAGCGGCACATATTAGCGCCTTAGTTGCGTGGTCAGCGTGTCAGCGTGGCGACAGAATTGGCGGTATTGTGTTTAATCAGCACTCGCATTTAGAGCTAAAACCCAGCGCTCGTGAAAAAGCGGTATTAAAACTATGCCATAATTTATGCGATGCGCATCAGCTGGCTCTTGAGAACATTGATAAGCCGGCCGCGAATAATTTTAGCGATAACCTCAAACGTTTAAATCACTTAGCTAAGCCCGGTAGTTTGGTTTATATCGTGTCTGATTTTAACGCCTTGGATGACGCCAGCTTTAAGCAACTTGAACTTTTAGCGCGTCATTGCGAACTGATTGGGTGTCATATTAGCGACCCCTTTGAACATCAATTACCTGCTTTTAAACAAACGGTAACCGTCAGTGCTAATAATCAGCAATTTGCCCTGCCCTTAATGGACAAGAGCTTTAGACAACGATTTGCCAAAAATGCCGAGCACGCATTTAGCGCGCGCATTAATCGCTTAACAAAGTCTGGACTCACCCTATTATCATTTGATGCAGCCACTGCGCTGGAACTGCAATTAGTGAGAAAATAAATCATGCAAACCTCTCCACTTGATGGTCTACACGATATTATTGCTCCCACCCAAGTCGACTGGTGGCCACTCGCTCCTGCTTGGTGGGTTGTTATTGCAATTGCTGTGTGTTTATTGTGTAGCTTAATTGTCATAATTTATAAAAATTATCGCTTTAAAAAGCCAAAACGTGATGCCATTGCATTAGCTAATCAACAACAGTCAGCGCAGCAATTACATGTCATTTTAAAGCGTTTAGTGATCACCTATTACGATCCGCGTTTGGCCGCGCAATCAACAACGCATTGGTGCAACACATTAAACCAACTTTCAGCTATTGGCTTTACAGAAGAAGAAATTTTAAGCCTATATAACGCTAATCAAACACAGGCAGCCCTCAGTGATAAATTTCGCCAAGCCATTAAACAATTTAAACTAAAGGAGCCGCTGCATGTTTGAATTTAGCTGGCCATGGCTGTTTTTATTACTGCCGCTGCCTTTAGTATTGTTACTATTAAAACCCGCCGCCAATGATGCCAACACGCGTCTGCGCATTCCAAGTTTTGCATCACATAATTTAAGCAATCAAAGCATAGAGCCAAGTGCGCGTAAATTGAATATTATCGAGTGGTTGCTATGGTTATTATTAGTGACCGCATCAGCAAATCCAACGTGGTTAGATGAGCCCATATCGCTACCCAACGAAGGCCGCGATATAATGCTCGCTGTGGATTTGTCAGGGTCAATGACCGAACAAGACATGGCTTACAATGGCCAATATGTTGACCGTTTAACCATGGTTAAAGCAGTGCTAAGTGACTTTATAGAGCAGCGCCAAGGCGACAGACTCGGCCTTATATTGTTTGGTGATACCGCTTTTTTACAAACCCCATTGACGCGTGATGTGAAAACCGTCAGTAAAATGCTCTCTGAGGCGCAAATTGGTTTAGTAGGACGCGCCACGGCGATTGGTGACGCTTTAGGTTTATCGGTAAAACGCTTTGCCAGTAAAAAAGAAAGTAACCGTATTGTGGTGTTGCTTACAGATGGACAAAACACCGCGGGAAATTTAAACCCAGAAGATGCACTGTTACTTGCCCGTGAAGAAGGTATAAAAGTGTACACCATCGGAGTCGGTTCAGATAACCCGCGCGGCTTTAGTTTATTTAATATGGGCTCTGGGGGCAGTAACCTAGATGAGGGCTTATTGAAAAAAATTGCTGAGCAAACAGGCGGTCTGTATTTTAGAGCAAAAGATGTCGCTGGCCTGCAACAGATTTACGCTGAGCTTGATAAGCTTGAACCAATTAGTGCCGATGAGCAAACCTTTCGCCCACAAACAGCCTTGTTCTATTATCCGTTATTACTGGCCATTTTACTCATAAGTGCAATGGCATTGATAAAAACGGTGCGCGCAATGAAGGAGCCGAACTAATGGATTTTGAATTTATTCGTCCTGCTATTTTATGGCTGTTACTCCCTGCCTCAGGGTTATTTTTTATCGCCTTACTAAAACATAAAAAAACCCAGTCAGCGCCACTTATTGCGCCGCATTTGGCACCATTTGTAATGAGTGAATCAAATAATAAAGCTCGCCAGCCGCTGTGGCTGGTTGCGTTATTTTGCAATTTAGCGATTATATTTAGTGCAGGGCCAAGCTTTGAAGAGAAACAAGTACCCGTGTTTCAAAGTAAAAGTGCCCGCGTTATTGTCATGGATATGTCCTACTCTATGTATAGCACCGACATTGCTCCCAATCGATTAATGCAATCACGTTTTAAAGCCCTCGATATGGTTGAGCTATTCAAAGAAGGCGATACCGCGTTAGTGGCTTACGCAGGCACTGCCTATACCATTTCACCACTGACCAACGACGCTAAGACTCTTGCCAACCTTATTCCTAGTTTAAGCCCTGAAATTATGCCAGATAAAGGCTCAAACGTACTCGCTGGCTTAGATATGGCACAAGAGCTACTAAGCCAAGCCGGCTACCTCGATGGCGATATTATTTTGATCACCGATGGTATTGAGCAACAACAGCAAAGCGATGTAAGCCGTTTTACCAACAGTAGTCAATATCGACTTAATATTTACGGCGTAGGCACCGCACAAGGAGCCCCTATAAAGTTACCTGAAGGCGGGTTTTTAAAAGATAATTATGGTCAAATTGTGGTGCCAACCCTCAATGCATCTTTACTTGAAGGACTTGCAAAAAATAGCGGTGGGCAGTTTGCCGATTATCAGCCAAGCAATCGCGATATTGCCGTTTTTTCACCGCAAGCAAACAGTGAAGTATTAAAAAGTGAAAAACCAAATTTAGCCTTATGGCGAATTGACGCCGGTATTTATGGTTTGCTTATTTTACTGCCTTTAGCTTTGTATTTATTTAGACGATCTGCATTAGTTAGCGCAGTACTATTACTTAGCTTTTTACCTCAACAAAATGCGCATGCCGCAGAGCTGCCAACCCTGTTTAAAAATACGGATCAACGGGCATTAGAGGCATACAACAACAAAGAGTATCAACAAGCAGCTCAGGCTCGCTCAAGCGCTCTCAAAGGGGCTGCACTTTATCAGCAAGGGCAATTTGATGCTGCCTTGAATGAGTTTAGCCAAGATAAGTCAGCAACCGGTTATTATAACTATGGCAACGCCTTGGCTAAAGCAGGACAATTAGAGGCTGCCATTGACGCGTATAAACAAGCGCAAGTAAAGCAAGATAACTTTAGTGAAGCCGCTGAGAATCAAGCGCTTGTTGAGCAGTTACTGAATCAACAGCAAGACCAAGAAAATCAGCAAGGCAATGATTCGCAAAATCAAGATGAGCAAAGTCAAGATGATGCAGATAAATCAAAACAAGATCAGCAAAAAAATGGCGAGAAAAACAGCGCAGATAAAAGCGAAGAGGACAGCCAAAACAGTGAACAACAGCAATCAGATCAGTCCTCGGAACAATCAAAAGATCAACAAGGCCAATCTGGTGAGCAATCAGACAAACAGAATGAGCCTGACATGCAAGCTCAGTCACAAAGCCAACAAAATGAAAATAAAGACGAGAATAAACCGCAGCAAGATGAGCCGCAAAATCAACCTAATGAAATGAGTGAGCAACCGCCCTCTGATGAGCAAAAACAGCAGGCACAGCAACAAGCCATGCAGGCACAAGCCGCTGAGCTCACTAATGAAGAAAAAGAAAAAGCACAGCAACTAAATCAGTTATTAAGAAAAGTGCCCGACGATCCCGCTATTTTATTAAGAAACAAAATGCAATTAGAAGCCCAAAAAAGACAATATCAACGTCGTCCAACAGGAGTAGAAAAATCATGGTAATGCGATTATTTTGCTGTTTATTGCTATTAACTGCCATGCCATTAATGGCCGCCACCACTTTGGAGGCAAGCGTTGATAAAAACCCAGTATTAGCGGGTGAATTTTTTATGCTTAATATTAGCATTGATGATTCAATAAAAGGGCAACAACCCGACACCTCAGCATTATTAAAAGATTTTGTAGTCGGCCCTATGAGCTTAAGTAGCCGCACTAACATTATTAATGGCAGTATAAAAAAACAAACCTCTTGGTCTGTTAAACTAATGACCCGCAAGGCGGGTGAATACACCATTCCCAGTTTTAGTGTTGCAGGGCTAAACTCGCAACCAATTAGTTTATCGGTTAAAGAGCGCAGCAGCGACGCAGATAAAAATAACGATATATTTTTAAAAACCTCACTCTCAAACAACAGCTTATTTGTACAAGAGGCTGGCGTTTACACCATTAAGCTTTACTTAGCCAAAGAGCTTCTTGATGGCAGCTTAAGTGCGCCAAGTATGGAAAATGCACAACTTACCCAACTCGGTAAACAAAGCGAAGATTATGAACTGGTTAACGGTAAACGTTATTTAGTGATCACCCGTAATTATTTAATTCAGCCCCAAAAAAGTGGCGCCTACACTATTGCAGCTCCCGTTTTTCAGGGGCGTATTCAGCAAAACTATCGTCAATTGGAAGTGTCAGCGCTTGGCGATGAGCAGCAAATTGAAATTAAACCTATCCCTGAAAACTATCAAGGAGACTGGTTACCCAGTGAACTGGTGAGCTTAACCGAGCAATGGCAGCCAGAGGATAATACCGTTGAAGCCGGCACGCCGATAACACGTACAATTATGCTCACCGCGCTAGGGGTGACTAAAGAGCAGTTACCCGAAATTGATATGCCTACTATTAATGGTATTCGCAGCTACCCTGATGAAAAAGAAACCAATAATGCGGTACGTGATGGTCGAGTGGTATCGCAGCAAAGCGCCTCGTATGCGCTACTGCCACAAACACCTGGCACTTACACATTACCTGAAATTAGCTTGCCTTGGTATAACACCAAAATGAATCGAATTAGTTACGCGACCTTACCTGAGCGTACTATTACAGTAACCCCCAGTACAACAGCGCCAGTGCAAACGCTTAATCCGCCAGCTGAAAACAACCTAAATAACACTATGGCAGAGTCAACGGAGCAAGCAGTTACAGTGCAACAGCAAACTGTCACACCACTGTGGCTAATTATTGTGGCCTCGCTTGGTTATGTTTTATGGATTGCGACGGTGATTTTTTACTTTATTAAACGCCCAGCTAAAGAAGTGCAACAAGCGGCTCAAACAACTAATAAAACAAATCAACAACCATCTTTAAAAGCCCTGCTGGTATTAGCTAAAAGCCATGACGAAAAAGCATTTTACGATGCGCTTAATCAGTATGCACTAACCCTTACAGGTAAAAAGGTAGGGGCCTTATCCCATTTATGCGCTATGATAAACAACTCAGAGTTCACCGCGCAGGTAAACGATTTACAAGCACAGTTGTACAGTAAGCAAACGGCTAGCGCCAACTTAGACGCTATAGTTAGCATGTTAAAGGCACATCAATCGCAAACAGCTAAGCCATCATCACCTGCGTTAAAAGAGCTGTATTCTTGATCTCAATTGTATTTTGCTTTTTTGGCCTATAATAATTTTAATTAAAAAGTGCTTATGTTTGGAAATAAAAAATCGAATGATCGGGTCTTATTAAATATGGCTGAAAAACAACAACGCTACGAAGCCCTGGTTCACGTTTATCATAAGGAACTCTATCGCTTCGCTTACTGGTTATGTAACGATCCGAATATTGCAGATGACTTAGTGCAAGAAACCTTTTTACGTGCTTGGCGCTCGCTTGACTCGTTACTCGATCAAAAAGCAGCTAAGCCATGGTTGCTAACAATTTTAAGACGTGAAAATGCAAGGCGCTTTGAGCGCAAGCAATTTGATTACAGTGATGTAGACAACGACACGCTAGTGGATCAAACCAGTCATTCTTTAGATGATGAAATGGAGCAAACCGTTATTCAACGGCAAATTTCGTTGTTGGCCGATGAATACAAAGAGCCGCTACTATTACAAGTGGTTATGGGCTGCTCTGGGGATGAAATTGCAGACATACTCGATTTAAACAAAAATACGGTTATGACACGTTTATTTCGAGCAAAAAATCAACTTAAAGAGGCACTAAGCCGTGATGATGAACAACTTAAAGGGGCATCAAAATAATGGATGAACTTGAGTTTCGTCGCCGCACGATTGCACAGCCAAACGAGCTAGACAAAGAACTACTGGAATTTGCAAACAGCAGTCCCGATAGACAACAATTTTTAAATGAAAACAAAACATTTGATAAGCAACTCAATGATGCGCTTGATATTCCTGTGCCTGACAACCTTGCTGAACGGATTATTTTAAACACCTCGTTAAAAGAAAAAGTCAGAAAAGATGAGCTTGAACAAAAAGACAATGTCATTGATTCACGCTCACGCTTTAAGTTTGACCGTGTATATTTGGCGTTCGCTGCTTCATTTGTGATTGCGGTAAGTGCGTTTATGTTTAGCACAGAGCAAAACTTGAATCATGCGGCTGGCGAGCATGCATTGGCGCATGTTTATCATGAACTTAACGCGTTAAATAAAACTCAACCTATCAGCTTACAAACAGTCAATGAAAAGCTGGCTTTACTTGGCGGTCAACTTAATGATTTACCTGGGAAAGTTACTTATGTTAACTTTTGCGATTTTCAAGGCGAGAAAGGCATCCATTTAGTGTTTGAATCGGACTTTGGCCCTATGACCGTGTTTATTGTCCCTAGTGATAACAAAGTCTTTGAAATTGGCTCGGGTGACTTTAGTGACTCTCGCTACGTAGGCCATATAAGCCGAGGAAAACAAGCTGATACTGTACTAATAGCAAGCCTAGGCTCACCGGTTGATATGTATAATGAACGTATTGCAGGCGCTATTCGCTGGCTGTAATACCAATTTGTATAAATATTTGAACAATTTAACGAGTTAAACTCCCTTATATCTAAGCAGATTGATATAAGGGGATGGGTATTACAAACAATAAAAAAACCGCAACGAGTGTGCGGTTTTTTTATTGCTAATAAGCTAAAACTTATTATTGGTTACTTACATACATCAGCAACAGCGTTAGCAAAGTAATCGATGTTTGCTTGACTAATTCCCGCCACGTTTACACGGCTAGAGCCCACAATATAAATACCGTAGTCTTTTTGTAGACGCTCGATTTGCTCTTTATTAATACCTAAGAAAGAGAACATACCGTGTTGGCGGTCTATAAATGAGAAGTCTTGAGCAATGTCTTTGGCTGCAAGGCTGTCTTTAATTAAACTACGTAAACCATTAATACGGTTACGCATTTCATCAAGTTCACTGTGCCATAACTGCGTTAACTCTGTGCTGCTTAAAATGGTGTTTACAATGTCTGCACCGTGCGCTGGCGGCATAGAATAAATGCTACGTACCACACTTAATAATACCGAGTTTGAAATATCAGCGGTTGCACTGTCTTTTGCAATAATTGAACACGCACCAATACGCTCACGGTATAAGCCAAAGTTTTTAGAACATGATGAACAAATGATCAACTCTTCAACCGCATTGGCTAAAATACGTAAACCATTCGCATCTTCTTCTAAAGAAGAACCAAAACCTTGGTATGCAATATCAATCAATGGCGTAAAGCCCACATCTTTTGCAAGTTCAGCAATGGTATTCCATTGTGTTTCGTTTAAATCCATACCACTTGGGTTGTGACAACATGCATGTAATAACACAACATCGCCCTTAGGCACCTGTGTTAATGTTTCAACCATTTCATCAAACAATAAATCTTTGTTTTCGTAGTCGTAGTATGGGTATTCTTTAACAGTTAAGCCTGCAGCTTCAAATAAGCTAATGTGGTTAGCCCACGTTGGGTTAGTAACCCATACAGTAGCGCCTGGGTTACAACGTACAATAAATTCTGCTGCAACACGAAGTGCGCCTGTACCACCAGGTGCTTGTGCTGTGCGTACGCGATTAGCTAATAATGCCGGGTGCTCACCAAGAAGAAGATTTTCCATTTGTTGACAGTAATCTAAGTTACCAGCAAGACCAATGTAAGATTTGCTCATTTCATTTTCTAAACGAAACGCTTCTGCTTTTTTTACTGACTTTAATACCGGGGTATTCCCCTGCTCGTCTTTATATACACCAACCCCTAAGTCAATCTTATTAGGGTTAGTATCTTGCTTATAGGCCGCCATAAGGCCAAGAATAGGGTCTGTTGGTAATGGTTTTAATACTGAGAACATTGACTATCTCTTCGTTATTTAGGGGTTAGCTGTTGCGCTAAGCTTAACATAAAAACTCACTCGATTGACCAGTGTTATTTACACTAAAAAGTGAGGAATTTTAATACAGCATGCAATTAATAACGCGAGTGTCGCATTATCAAAAAAATCCGTGCTAAAGGCTTCGCCATCGACAATGCCAATGCACTGCTTTTGCGCATTAAATAGTGGTAAACAGGCCTCTGCTTTTACTTTCGGATCGCAGGTGTAATACTCACCACCCGCGGCTAAATATTGCTCAACATTATTAATGACACGTCCTTTACCACTGAGTGCCACTTGCACATTATTACTGCCGGTTGCAAATTCAGCGGTGAGCGGAAATAAAGGGCGACTCGGTGCACCAAAATAAGCGAGCTTTAATAACTGCTCGCCTTCAGGGGTGGCCGTATTTTGATAGATGCCATACCAATCTAACTGGGTGTTTTCGATTACATAGTCAACAATCAACTGAAGTTGCGCTAACTTTGCCGTTGTTTGCGTATTTTGGCTAACGTAATCGTTTAAATTAAACGGCTCATCTTGCAAGTAGCCGAATAAACTACATGCGCCACCTTCACCGAGTTCTGGAATTTGATACTGCCAACGCACGGCCGGTGCAGCATTGCTATTTAAGTACTGCTCAAGCTTTTCTAGCTCAGCATTAATTAACTGTTGCTCTACATTAAGCTGAGCTTGCTCTAAATAAGAATTTATCATTTGGCCATCCATACATCTATAATGCCGAAATAGTAGCATGGATATTTTTATAGCGCTAGCCAATTTAAAGCGCTTTTTAAAATCCTTAAGCACTTTTATTCATAAGCACTATTGCGGTACTTAAACAGAGGATGTTTATCTTTGCGGGATTAAAAGGTGTTCAGCTTAGGCGCAAAAATTACGCCTTTGCGTCACAAATTTGTTATTATTTAGCCCAATATTAGATTCAATCTTAGATAGGTTAATTATGAGTGATAATCACTTAGTGTATTCAACAGCAACAGGGCGAATTGACCAGCCAAAGCCAGAAAAAGAACTGGATGTAAAACTATTTAAAGACGGGTCTATTCGCATAGAGCGTCAAACCAAAGGTCGAAAAGGTAAAGGCGTAATGCTAGTTGTAGGATTAGATCCCCAACAGCACGATTTAAAAAAGTTAGCAAAAACAATAAAAAGTAAGATGGGCCAAGGTGGCGCAGTAAAAGAAGGAGTTATTGAAGTACAAGGTGATGATCGCGATAAGTTAAAGGCGATTTTAGAAGGATTAAAGTTTAAGGTGAAAATTGCGGGTGGTTAACCCGCAATTTTTGTTCTATTCAGGGACTTTTAACGCAGCTAATTGATCAAACAACACAGGGATATCGGCTTCGGCTACGGGCTTACTAAAGTAATAGCCTTGCACAATAAAACAATTATTGTTTTGTAAAAATTCAACTTGCTCTATTGTTTCAACCCCTTCAGCAACCACATCAAGCTTGAGCTTTTGTGCCATCGCAATAATCGCAGCGGTGATCTCCATATCATTATCATCTTCAGGGATATCTTTAACAAACGAGCGGTCAATTTTAAGAATATCAACAGGAAAACGTTTAAGGTAACTCAACGAAGAATAGCCCGTACCAAAATCGTCAATAGAAATTGAAATACCCAGCTTTTTCAATTGATGTAGCTGATCAATAGCCGCCTCAACATTACCCATTAGCATGCTCTCAGTCAGTTCAAGGTGCAGGCTTTTAGCATTAATTTGCGTCTCTATGATTATTTTTTTCAGCATAGGTACTAAGCTTGCGTCTTTAAACTGCCTTGCTGACAGGTTTATCGACATGTTGCTCGCTCTACCTTGTTGCTCTAGTCGTTTAGTGAACTCACACGCTTGTTGTAATACCCACTTACCAAGTTCCACAATTAAACCCGTTGCCTCAGCAATAGGAATAAATTTGGTAGGTGGAATGAATTCCTGCGTAGGATGGAACCAGCGAAGCAATGCTTCATATCCCACTACACTATTATCGCGACAATCAACTTGTGGCTGATAATGCAGTGTGAGTTGTTTTTCTTTAATTGCATGGCGCAACTCATTTTCAAGGAATAATCGCTCATTGGCGGCTGCATTTAGATCTTGGCTATAAAAGTGGAACGTATTGCGCCCTTTCGCTTTTGCTTCATACATGGCTAAATCGGCATGTTTTAATAACTGATCTTCTTCTAAGCTATCAAATGGCGCCAAAGTAATACCAATACTGGCACTAACAATCACTTCGTTACTACCTAATTTTATTGGCTGATTTAACGTTTTTTGAATGGTGTCAGCGACTTCCGATGCTTCTTTTTGATGCTCAATACCACTGAGTAATACCGCAAACTCATCACCGCCTAAACGGGCTATAGTATCTTCTGCTCGTAAGCGCTGCTTTAAGCGTGTTGCCACTTCAACCAATAGTTGATCGCCTGCATCATGACCTAAAGTATCGTTAATACGCTTAAATTCATCCAGATCAAAATAAAATAAAGCAAACGAGTAACGCCCTCTTTCAGCAAGCGCCATCGACTTTCTAAGCTGCATTCTAAAGAATGTACGATTAGCAAGCCCGGTTAATGTGTCGAAGTAAGCGAGCTGTTCCATTTTGCGTTGGCTTTCTTTTACAAATGAAATATCTTGCGCTGAAGCAACGTAACTGGTGATTTTTCCACCATCTTCACGAATAGGTGACACACTCAGCGATACCCATATGGGTGGCTTGTTTTGCGCTTCAATAAGGGTATCCCCTCGCCAGTAATTACGGTTGCGCAAATCAATGTCAATGTCCTCTACCAGCATGGTCATTTCATTAGCAATAATAGTCAGAAGTGGCTGGCGCAGGAAATCACTTTCTGCAAAGTCGGTCATTTCCAGCATTTTTGGATTAACATATTCAATCACAAAGTTTTCATCAGTAATCACCACACCTGTGCCCGAGAAGGCAACCGCTTTAGACAAGCGATTTGCAGCCTTTTCTGCAATTTCTTTTTCTATTATGCGCTGGTTTAAGCCATCGATGAGTTTGCGGATTTCAATGGTCATATCTTTAAATGAACCATTAAGCGTACCGATTTCATCTTTATTTTCTTTTGGAAAATCAATTTCTAACTGGCCTTTACCAAAGTTAGTAACCGCATAAACCAATGAATGCAGGCGTCTTAAAACTAATTGATAAAGTGCTTGATGTAATAACAAAGCAACTAAAATGGCATACAGAATAAACAAGCCAAAAAACTTCAGTTTTAAGTCTTTCAGTGCCGATAGTGTAGAAGAGCGCTTTTTATATACGCCCACGTACCAATTTACACCTTCAACTTTATGGATATTTATAATGTAGTCTTCACCATTTAATGAAAACGAGTCGGCATATTCCGGCAATTGTATTTGCCCTGCATTATCAATAACTCGCTTTAGCTCAGGAGAAATAAAATCGCCAGGTAGCAACTTTTTACCCGCCTCTCCGTATTGGGTATAACTATCGGCTCCTAAATTAGGGTGCGCCAATAGCTGCCCTTGCTTATCGAACACCACTAAATGTTTTTCTTTTCCGCCGACGGGCAATTGCGATATGAGAGAGTCGAGAGAAATATCACTACCCGTAACTCCTAAAAACTCATCATTTTTATAAATAGGTACAATTAAACTAACGACCCACTTATTCCAAACGCCATCGTAATACACTCGTGACCACAGCGGCTCGCGTTGTGGGTTTGTTAACGATTTTGCGTAATTAAAACTTTTGCTTTGATTAAAGGTGTAATCTCCGGGGACATTAAGTGCCCAATTTGGTGGCGCAACACGGATAAAATTATCTTTGGTGATCAGGTAAAAATTATAAAAATCTTGAATTAACGTGGGGGAAATCACTTTCCAAAGCGATTCAGAATCTGCAATTAACTGTTTATAAAAAGGAGAATAAGCATTTTCGGGAATGAACGCCGCAGATAAGCCATCGGCAGATGCGCTGCGCACTGAACCATCATTGGTGACTTGCATAGTCGGGGCATTGTTATTCTTAAATGATAATTGCCCCTCAAATAACTGCTCGCTAACAACAATATTAGCTTGCTCAGCTATTTTAACTTTGGTCGCTATCAAATTATTAAACTGGTTTATTAATAATTCATTTGATTGCTTTAATACCTCATGCTCTTCAAATACAAGCTGTTTCTCTTCTGATTTGAGCATTAAAGCAGCCGCACAAATACCTGCAACTAAACAAATGCCAGAGATCAACAGTGATAACTTGACACTGAGTGAGTTTATTCCAAATCGAGATGGAGGGCGTCGATACACAAAAGGCCAACCTTATTTATAATTATTATTTTTGCGAGTAGTAGAAATATACCAGATCTCAAATCAGAATTATAAATTATTTGTAAAGTTTTTAAAAAACAATATGT
>NZ_JASDDA010000081.1:0-5625 GCF_030407645.1 Pseudoalteromonas sp. APC 3495
TGATGTATAGCGATTTGATTTTTTCATAGTTCCAGTTTCTCAAGTTATTGAGTCTCTGGCAAACACGGGGCGATTCACTAAGATTTTTTAATCTATAAGTAGTTGTTATTTCACAAACTAAAATTTCTTCAGCCTCATCATTAGATAGGCCATACTCTGATATTTGTTCAGGTTCTAGCTTAGATAGTTCATATGAAAGGAAAGCGTTCTTCTTGATCAAAGTCTGATCTAATACCGATCTTTTAACTTCAATAAAAATTGAGTCTGGAATAATCTTTCTGAAAACAGCACTTAAGACATCTTCACTAATCTCCTGCTTAAACTCAGCTAACTCTTTTGCTTGCTTCTCTCTGGTCATAGCCTCAACTGTATAACCAAGAACTGCGGCAATCATCATAGCAACTCCAGATTCCTTAAAGAATAAAGCAAAGATATCTACTAACAGCTTATAGGTATCTGGCTCAAAACTACTTATAAACTTTGAAACTAAAATTGCAATAAAGCCTAAAACAAAGACTTTAAGTAAAAACATCTTATCTTCTGATTTCCAAAAAGAAGTCATATCTAATATCCATTTATATTTTAATTTTCTATGGTATTTCTTTATAAATAAAATTACAACGCACCAGTTTTTAATTCTTGTACCATTTATTAAAGCTATAACAAACTTTTGGAAGCCTCATATAAGATAAATATCAATACTAAATCACCGGTTTAAATTTATTTTTATAAACTAAAAATATTACATTTAACTACCTCACTATTACACAATGACAATAAGTAATGGATGTCTAATACTGCACGTTGATATGTGACAATCAGTTACTTTTCAAGAGTGGAGAATAATTTGGTTTATGTTTACGTTTATATCTATTAATTTGAAAAAATAGAATATGTGATACCAAGTGTGCTGGATAATTTAGCCCCCCTCTCTTTAGCAACTACGGCGAGCAAGAAGAAAGATAAATAAGTTTTAAACTACATTTAACTTTTCAGGCTGACACTAAACGCGCCAGCAAGCTGTACACCTACAAAAAACACTACATATAATTAGCTTTATATGTGCTCATCGCATTGGCGATTAGTTGGGTTTCGTGTCACTCAACCCAACCTACGTGTAAACAAAAAAGCCTGCGATTAAGCAGGCCTTTGAGTATTTAAACGAGCAAATTTTATAACACTATTATGCTTGTTACTAAGTACGCTATAAACGTCAGTGCGCCGCCAAATAACGCATACGGTAGCTGCGTTTTAACGTGGGTGAGTAAGTCACACCCCGAGGCGATGGCAGATACCGCGCTGGTGTCGGATATTGGGGAGCAGTGATCGCCAAATATACCGCCGCCTAAAATAGCGCCTACCACCAGCGATGGCGGTAAACCAAGCGCTTGAATAAGCGGTACACCAATGGGGATGAGGATGGCAAACGTGCCCCACGAGGTGCCTGTAGTAAACGACATAACCGCGCCAGTTAAAAACAGCACTGGTACAATTAAGTAAATAGGTAGGTAATCGCCCACTAGCGATGCGACAAATACGCCCGTGCCTAGCTCTTTTAAGCTTGCGCCCAGTGTAAGTGAAAGCAGTACAATACTCACCAGCGGTAATAACTCGCCCATGCCTTTAAAGCCGGTATCTACTAATTGATGGTGAGTAAATTGGCGCGAGCTAATCATTAAAACATATGCAACCACAATGGCTAATACCGTTGCGTATAAAACCGATTTAGAGCCGCTGCCCTCGGCAAGTACGCCGTTGCCGGTGTAAAACATAAAGCCTACCATGCTCACAATTAGGGTAAGTAATGGCACTAGCATGTAACGCGCTTTAGAGCCCTTTACTTCTTCTTTTAGTTCGGTTTTTTGCAGCTCTAGCTTTTGCTCGGCTTCTTTCATTGGGCCGTGTACTTTATCAAAGGCAATGGTATAAAAAACAATAACCAAGGTGATTATGGCGTAAAAGTTATAGCCTACGCTGCCCCACAATACCGATACCGCCGACTCGCCTAATTCGTAATTACCTAACAAGCCCAGTACGAATGCACCCCAGCCGTTTAGTAATATTAAAATACACACAGGGGCGCTGGTGCTATCGATTATGTAGGCTAAACGCGCGCGGCTCATTTTAAATTTGTCGAACAGACCGCGAGATAAAATACCCGAGGTAAGCACACTTAAGTTTGACTCTATAAATACCGCTACGCCGGTAAACATAGTTAAAAAGCCTACTTGGCGCTTACTTTTAGCAACACCTTTGTTCATTAGCAAATTAACGGTAGCAACAACACTGCCAGACTCGCGAATATAGGCCAGTAATGCGCCTATTAAAATACTAAATATGAGTATACGGGTATTACCTGGCGAGCTTGCTACCGAAATAATGCGCTCTATGGTATTTAAAAATGTATTAAATACGCTATTTCCTTCGCCCTGAATGGCCAGTAAGAACTCAGATGAAGCCACTGCCACCAAAAGCGCCATAATCACTTCTTTACGCCAAAACACGATAGCAATGGCAATCAGTGGCGGTAAAATAGAATACCAATGCATAAACAAACCTTATTTATTTTTATAATGACGACGCTTTACTTAACTTAATAGATATAAGCACTTAAGTCACTTACTAACGCTTATTGATTTAATAATGCCTCATAAACAAGCGACACAATAGAGCCGTATTGCGCTGTTTCAAAATTTTTCCCTACGAATTGATAGCGCTTTTCAGTGCCTTTAATAGGAGTATGCCGCGCATTAGTGAGTAAAATAATGGCCAAATCGTAAGCCGGATCAATCACGGTAACTGTGCCTGTCCACCCTGTGTGGCCATAGGCCTGAGCGCTGGCATAAGGGCCAAAGTGCCAGCGCCGCCCTTGGTTATTTCCCGCAAGACGAAAGCCTAACCCGTAGGTTTCATCACTGCTTTGTGGCGTTAAAAATTGCGCTAAGCTACTGGCGTTAAAAATTTGCGTATCGCCATAACCACCTTTGTTAAGTAGAACTTGGCACAGCACAGCTAAATCGGGAGCGTTACTAAATAATCCCGCATGGCCTGCAACACCGTCAAGCGAATAATAAGCACGTTCGTCATGCACCTGCCCTTGCAGTACATTGGTGCGAATATTATCAAAATGAATACGCCCATCTCGAGTATTACCGCTAAGCTCCGTGGCAGCAAACTGCTGACGATTAAAACCTTTTTTAAGCGGATTAAATAAGGTGTTATTGAGTTTTAAAGGCGCGTAAATATGCTGCTCTAGGTATTCATCGAGAGGTTGGCCGCTAATTCGCTCAATTAAAACCCCTAAAATCATGTAATCAATATCAGAGTAAACATGCGGCGCTGTAGGTTCAGCGGTTAATGGCACACTTGTTAATAATAGCTGTTTAGTGGTTTCGCTTGTTTGTGAGAAAAACGCATCGCCGTAAGCGGTGTCTTTTCGATGAAAATCAAACACTGGCGGATAACCGGCACTATGAGTTAGTAAGTCTTTTACTTGGCGGTGCTCTCGGCCATTACCCTGATACTCTTTTAGGTATGAATGCACCGTATGATTTATGTTTAACTGCCCCTCGCTGACCAACTTCATTAATGCAAAGTTAGTAGCAAATATTTTAGTATTTGAGGCTAAGTCAAATAAGGTATTGGTTTGCATAGGCTCTGGGCGCAGAAGCATTAAATCACTTTGCTGATATTGTTTTGCATCGCCATACGCAGTTAATTTTAATACCTTACCCGCTTTAACAACCGCTAATACCGCTCCTGGAAAGCCTGCTTTTATATCGTTTTCAATTAAGGTATCAACTTGGCTAAAGTCGATTTCTTTTGTGGCGCTATTTTCTAAGGTAGCAAATGCAAAGCGCAGGGTTAAACTGCCGCCAGCAGGTTGAATGTTCTCTACCTTAAAGGTGTTCACGCCGTTATGCGTATAGTGCCCTAAATTAAAGTCGTACTCGGTGTTAGCGCGTAAAGGCTCATTAAGTGAGAGCTTTTTATTATTGATGTATATATCGGCGCTAACCGCACTGACATTTTGTAGCAATAGTTGTCCACGGCCCCGGTAGGCTTTAAAAGTGCCGCGGTTATTTACATATTCTCTGCTACTGGGGTTGGGCTCAGGAAAGGTAGCAATTACCTGCGCATTAGCTAACGCGTTGATATGATTAACCGTTAAAGGGCGCTCTGATTTAATTGCTGTAGAGCGACTACAGCCCGCAATAATAATGCTCAGCAGCAATATAACTACTTTATAGTACGTTTTATTATTTATCATTTTTAAAGCCCAATGCACGCATCCCTTTTATTAATACAGCAAATATGGCGCTCTTTGCTGTTTAAACTGTTTTAGCCCGGCTTGCCAACTTTGTTTGATTTCCTCAGCTGAGTGCCCTGCTTCTATGGCGAGCCTTAATTTATCAGTTCCTGCGAGCTTATCCATAAAATCGGCACGTTCAAAAAACAGCTGTTTAGCCTGTGTAAGCTGCTGGTAAGCATTAATTAAATAATTTAAGTTTAAACCTGTGATATTACTATGGCGTAAATCAATCCCTTTCACCATTTGGTTTTTAAACTTTGGATTAAGCGCTGCGCCTTTTATTGAACGCGGGGTAAAACTAAATTCTCCAAGCGCCACCGGCGAGTAACCTATGACCTGAAAGGCAAAGTCAGTTCCCCTACCTATGCTAATAGGAGTGGCTTCAAAAAAGCAAAGTGATGGATAAAGCGCAATTGATTGATCGTTGGGTAAATTAGGGCTTGGCTTTACCGGCAAACTGTATGGCGTTGTGCGGGTGTAGCCTGCAACAGGGATCACGTTTAGCTTTAAATCACGAGCCTGATTGATCCACCCCTCACCTTTGATCATTTTAGCAAGCTCGCCTACCGTCATACCATGCAATACAGGGATTGGGTGCATACCCACAAACGATTTAAATTCTGGTTCTAATAATGGGCCGTCAACATAAGCAATATTTGGGTTTGGTCTATCGAGTACTATAAATTCAACACCTTGCTCTGCCGCGGCCTCCATCATGTAATGCATAGAGCTTATGTAGGTATAAAAACGTACGCCCACGTCTTGAATATCAAAAATAATTACATCTACATTTTGCAATGACTCGGGGGTTGGTTTTTTGTTTTTACCGTAAATAGAAATAAGCGCAATACCGGTTTTGCTATCAACGGCGTTTTGTACATGAGCACCGGCATCGTGATCGCCTCGAAAGCCATGCTCAGGTGCAAAAATTTTAGTGATGTTGATGTTTTTAGCCAACAAGCTATCAACTAAATGCGTTTGCCCCACAAGAGAGGTTTGGTTAACCACCAGCCCTACACGTTTGTTTTTTAATTGGGGTGCATACAAAGCAAATTGCTCTGCACCTACGGCGATTGCATGTTTAGTCTCATTTGCATGTGTAGCAACGGTAAAAAGTGCACTTAGTATAAAAAAGAAGGTAAAAAACACGGTTTTAAACATACAGCAAGATCCTTTTAAACAAGGCATTTAAAATAACACAGCTAAGTTTAAAGAGCAGCTTAGGTTTTAAGAATTAGCGGTCAGCGGTCAGCGGTCAGCGGTCAGCGGTCAGCGGTCAGCGGTCAGCGGTCAGCGGTCAGCGGTCAGCGGTC
>NZ_JASDDA010000082.1:0-5267 GCF_030407645.1 Pseudoalteromonas sp. APC 3495
TTTTGTTTAAATCAGCTATTTTTACTGACAAGAAAAGTAATAATTGGTGGAAAGTTTCTAAAGATTCAATTGAAGTCAGTAAAATGCACTTTTCAATACTTGATGAATCAAATTACGAATTATTCAATACAAGTGTGCCCATGCAGTTACACTGGTGCGACCGAGATTCAATGGCTCATTCAGTCGAAAGCAGAGCACCATTCTTAGATTTTAGATTAGTAGAGTATATTTTATCTTGTCCTTCTGAATTAAAAATTAAAGAAGGAAAAACAAAATTTTTATTAAGGGAGTCGCTCAAAGGAATATTACCAAAAACAGTATATGAGCGAATTAGTAAAATTGGTTTTGCAACACCGGAAGAGAATTGGATGTCGGATAACCAAGCATTATTTTTAGAATTACTAGAATCAGCTAAGTTAAATTTGAGCTCGGTAGTAAACCCTATCGCTTTTGAAAAGGCTGAAAATATAATACTTGGGAATAGCAGGTATGAAGGTTTTGCATGGCGCATCATCTGTTTGTCTATTTGGGTTCAAGTCTTTAATGTCGAAACTGAGGGTAGGTAGTTGAATCATTCTAGTGAAGATACAATTGTAATTATTGATTATGGGGTCGGTAATTTAGGTTCTGTCGCCAATATGCTCAAGAAAGTTGGTGCAAGAAAAGTTATTTTTTCTAGTGACCCTTATGAAATAGCGTCTGCTAATAAAGTATTATTGCCCGGAGTGGGCTCATTTGATCATGGAATGAAGAGGTTGAATGACCTTGGTATATCAGACGCATTAAAAACGTTAGTCTTACGAGATGACTCACTTCTTATGGGGATTTGTCTTGGAATGCAGCTGCTTACAGAAGGGAGTGCCGAAGGTAAAATGCCAGGTTTAGGCTTAGTTCCTGGAAAAGCGTCTTTATTTCCAAATCAGCAGGGCCTTAGGGTTCCTCATATGGGATGGAATGTCGTCAATCCTCAAAAGCTTAGTTTTTTACTACAAGATTTACCTGCTGAATCTAGGTTTTATTTTGTTCATTCTTATTATGTAAGTTGTTCAGATAACAAAGATATTTTATGTAGCACTCACTATGGCCATGAATTTGTCTCTGCCTTTCAACGAGGGAATGTAATAGGGTGTCAATTTCACCCAGAAAAAAGTCATCGCTTTGGCATTCAATTATTTAAAAACTTCGTGAATTATAAGGGCGCCAACTAAATGTTAAGTACGCGTGTTATACCTTGTTTGCTGTTGCAAGAAGGCGGAATAGTCAAAACGAAAAAGTTTAAAAAGCCCAGATACATAGGTGACCCCATAAATGTAGTTAAGATATTGAATGAAAAGGAAGTTGATGAATTAATCTTTTTAGATATTGATGCATCACCAAATAAAAGTGAGCCTGATTACGAATTAATTAAAACAATTACTAATGAGTGTTTTATGCCATTTTCTTATGGTGGTGGTATTACTTCATTAGAACAGGCATCGAATTTATTTAATTTAGGTGTTGAAAAAGTCATTATTGGTAGTCATGCAATACATAATAAAAAATTAATTACAGATATAGCATCACAATATGGCAACCAAAGTGTTGTAGCTACAATAAATATCAAAAGAGATATATTCAAGAAACCTCGTTTATATGATCCTAGCAATAAGAAAATGTTTAAAATTGATTTGAGCAACTACTGCAAAGAATTAGTTAATGCTGGTGCGGGTGAAATCTTTTTAAACTTTGTTGATCGTGATGGTATGAAAAATGGTTACGATGGAGAAGGTATTAGAACTTTTTCAGAACTAGTGAATGTACCGATAACTGTTTGTGGTGGTGCTAGCTCTTTAGAAGATATGCGAATTGCCGTTAAAGATTTTGGAGCTTCAGCAGTAGCAGCAGGTAGCTTATTTGTTTATCACGGTAAGCGTGACGCTGTATTAGTAAATTACCCAGACTATTCAAAATTATTAGAACTTTTTAAATAAGAAGACTCATGCAAAAAGAATATCAGATTTGTACAAAATGTATTTTAGACACGTCAGACTCGGGCATTACATTTGATGATAAAGGAGTGTGCCACTATTGTAATAATTTTGCTGAGTTGATGGATAAATCAATTGATGGAAAAGAAGCAAATAATTACCTTTTAGAGATGGTGGAAAAGATAAAAGCCTCAACTAAAGGTGAATACAATTGTATAGTGGGTATGAGTGGTGGGGTTGATTCAACTTATGTTGCCTATTTAGCTAAAAAGTATGGATTGAAACCGCTAGCCGTACACATTGATGCTGGTTGGAATTCTGAAATTGCAGTAAAGAACATTGAATCAGCTACAAGTAAACTTGGCATTGATTTAGAAACAATTGTTATTAACTGGAAAGAAGTTCGAGATTTACAGAGAGCTTATTTTAAAGCATCTGTTCCAAATTGTGATGTGCCACAAGATCATGCTTTTGTGGCAGGAGTTTATAACCTTGCAGCTAAATATGGTATTCAGTACATGATAAGTGGTCATAATAATGTTACTGAATTTATATTGCCTCCTTCTTGGGGTTATGACAGCGGCGACTTAGATAATTTAATTGATATACATAATAAATTTGGTGAGGTTAAGTTAAAAAATTACCCCAAGTTATCATTGTTTAAGAAAGTTATCTATTATAGGTACTTTAAGAAGTTGCAGTCATTCAGAATTTTAAATTATGTTCCCTACAATAAAGAAGAAGTAAAACATTTTATTACTGAAAATCTTGGTTGGAAAGATTATGGAGGTAAGCATTTTGAATCTAGATTTACTAAATTCTTCCAATCTTATTATTTACCGTCAAAGTTTGGTTTCGATAAACGACGCGCTCATTTATCAAATTTAATTGCATCGGGACAAATGACTCGAGATGATGCTCAACGTGAAATGGAAATCTCGCCTTATAATAAAGATGAGTTACCAGAAGACACTGAATATTTTATAAAAAAACTGGGTTTTTCTATAGATGAGTGGCAAGAAATAATGAAGAGCAAACCTCGAAAACATACTGACTTTAAATCTGATTATGATCAGTGGTGGTTTAAATTATTAAAGAGTCTTAAAAGTAAGTAGAGCTAATGAAAGTGTTAATAAAGTTATTTGTTCATTTATACGTATTGGTATTAGTTTTGTTTTTTTCTTTATTAACAAAGTTAGTTGGGTTTGAAACCGTTGCTATCAGGATTAGCCAAATTCCTTATAAGTTAGGCAACAAAATCAGGTATGCTTTTTATAAGAAACACTTAAAAAGCCTTGGTGAAAATGTAATATTTTCTTTTGGTTGTTTGGTAACCAATGTAAACACGGTAATCGGCAATAACGTTAGATTTGGACCATATAATACAGTAGGTCTAGCTAACTTAGGTGATGATATTATTACGGCTCAACATGTTCATATTTTAAGTGGTTCTAAGCAGCATTCATTTGAAAATAGAGATATCCCAATTTGGAAACAAGTAGGTGTCATTCAATGTATAGAGTTAAAAGGAGATAATTGGGTAGGGGCAAATGTTGTGATAATGGCAAATGTTGGTTATGGGACGGTTTTAGGTTCTGGTTCTGTTGTGGCAAAAAATATTCCAGAAATGTGCATTGCAGCAGGTAATCCATGTGAAAAGTTGAAGGAACGCCCATGAAAAAAATACTTTTTATATCCTATTATTTTTCACCCGAAAAAACTGTTGCAGCTCAACGTGTTAGTTACTGGGCGAAAAATATAAAAGAACATGTTGATATTGATATTGAAGTTGATGTCATCACTGCATCAGAGCAATGTATCGAAGAGACCTCAAGAATAGATAACATTTTTCATGTATCTAATTCAAGAACCGGCCTCCTAGGCCATCTGTTTAAAAGTGATTTAGGAGCAACATGGTTTTATGATTTAAAAGAACATTTTTCAAAAAATAAAAAAAAGTA
Organism: Pseudoalteromonas sp. APC 3495; assembly: GCF_030407645.1. Lineage (NCBI taxonomy): Bacteria > Pseudomonadati > Pseudomonadota > Gammaproteobacteria > Alteromonadales > Pseudoalteromonadaceae > Pseudoalteromonas > Pseudoalteromonas sp. APC 3495. The sequence continues at coordinate 3,929 of NZ_JASDDA010000082.1, forward strand.
TGATGTTGTTGTTATTACCGGAAATCCATTTCTTCATTTTTTTATAGCTAAAATACTGAAGAACACAATGGGGTGCAAAATTGTTTTAGACTTTAGAGATCCTTTCGCTAAAAATGAACGTAACGCGAGCACTGCCCTCTCAGTAAAACTTAAGCGTAAAATGTTGGTTTTATTTGAGTACTTTTTCTGTGAGTTTGCCGATAAAATTATTGTTATGAATGAAGGTTGTAAAAAATTACTCTGTAGTAGGCAGCAAGAAATTATAGAAATTATTGATAACGGCTATGACGAAAAAAGCTTAAACAATGCGACTAAAAAGATCACTGTGGGTAATAATTCAAAAAAAACAATAGTATATTTAGGGAGTTTTGCTGTAGATCGAAATATAGATAATTTACTTACTTCAAATAAAGCTTTAGGTTTTGCGTTTGATATATTGCATATAGGTAAGCCATTAGAAGGTTTGGATAACCACAAAGGTGTAACTTGTACTGGGTTAGTTTCATACTCTGATGCTGTAGGGTATGCAAAGGGTGCTGATATTGGATTAATTTTAGCCTCAGGCAAGGCATTTGAGTCGACAACTAAGATATTTGACTACATTGGCTTAGGGTTGCCAATTTTGATAATTACAAATGGTGAAGCTCAAACTGGTAATATTCACGAGGTGACTAAAGATTATCCTGCAATCTGGTGGGCTTCTAATAATGAGCAATCAATTATCGACGCATTGCAAGAGATAATGACCTCTGAACTAAACTATAAAGCTAATGGCTTTTCAAAAGAGAAATTTTCAAGGATGCACGGTTTAGGTGCGTTAGTAAATTTTATAGACTTAAAAAAGACGCTTTAACCAAAATGAAGATTTTAATAATTCCTTATAATTACCCAACAAAAGAAAATCCAAATCGTGCTATTTTCATACAAGATCAAGTGGAAATGTTGAGAAACGAAGGTTGTTGTGTAGCTGTCTTAGGTGGAATACCTAAAACTCTTAATGATATTTTTAATAGTCGTAATTTAAAGTTTGGTAGGTTATCTTCAGAAAATTGGTTGATATCGTTACCTGCGATTCGTGGTATGGGTTTTTTAAATAACATAATTCAATTATTTATAGGTAAGTGGATATTTAAGCGATACCTTTCTAGAAACTCAATTCCAGATGTCGTTCATGTACATAACTCATCTTCTGCAGAGCTAGCTCTTTGGGTTAAGAAAAAGTATAAAATTCCATTTGTAGTTACTGAGCACTCTAGTCTGATGTGGAGTAGACATAATAAATTAAGTAGTTTAGTTTTCAAAGAAAGTAAGGCTAACATTGCGGTAAGTAAGAAGTTTG
>NZ_JASDDA010000083.1:0-5188 GCF_030407645.1 Pseudoalteromonas sp. APC 3495
CTATAATACTTTATAAGATTGTATATTTGTGACCTTTACTCTTTAGCTATTAAATTATTTAAGCTTCGGCCATTTAGCTGAAAATAAAGTTGGGCACCAAGAAAGCTCTTTATATTTTTAATTTCGCTCAAGAGCACTTTAAATCCTTTTTTAATTGTATGTGGGAACTATGCCAAAAATAAACAATAACTAATTAGTTACAATGCACTTAGCTTTCTCAGAAAAACATATAATTAATCTACTTATTAAGTAACTAACCCATTAACCTCACATACTTTTCCGCCAGTTCATCTAAGCTCTCACGATGATTAGGATCGGGCTTTATACAATCAATGGGGCACACGCTCACGCACGTTGGCTTGTCGTAATGACCCACACATTCGGTGCATTTATCTGAATCTATTTGATAAATTTTAGCGCCCATATAAATGGCTTCATTTGGGCACTCGGGGTCGCACATATCACAGTTAATGCATTTACTATTTATTAATAAAGCCACTTTCTAACCTCATTGCTTATTACTAGCATAAAATTACAGTCGTAAATTATGCACTTTATTCTTTGTTACTTTATTGATCTCAAACAATAAAAAATTTTGAAATTACTCGACTAATTTCATTCATGCAGCTATTACTTTTTTGGCAAACACTCGACGACTTAACTCGTTTATATGACTTAACAAAAGTGCCAACTCAAGGCAAGAATGCGCCAACGTCTATCGAACAGGTATTAAAGCGTTATTAAATAATATCGATTCAAAGTTTATGGTAGTTTGTGTTTTTAATTTTAAGCTTTAATTATGATCTCGATTTAACGCGACGAGTTGCAATGTATTACTTTTACCACAGTGATAAACCCCTTCACTTATTTCTCGCTCTACTTCATGAAAAATAATAAATGAAAGTGCTGAAAAATCATTAATAAACATTGGTTGAGTATATAGAAGCGATTCGTCTTTTGGGCCACCGGTGTTGTTATTAAGTTGCAAAGGCGTATAACCTTCAATTATAAGTACACCATTGTCTGATAATCCAGACACACACTGAGAATGCACCTGCCTTCTAATTGCTGGTGGAAGGTGTGCAAATATCATAATAATTGCATCCCAGCTATTTTCAGCTATTTGATACTGTGACAGATCACTTTGAACAATTGTTATCTCAACTTGTTGCTCTTGTGCTAAGGCTTTAGCCTTAGAAAGGGCGGCACTTGAAAAGTCAACTAAAGTAACTTCGTAACCTAGCTTGGCTAGATAAACAGCATTACGCCCTTCCCCTTCAGCTAAACACAATATTTTTTCGCCCGTAATGTAATGTGTATTTGCTTTTAAAAAATCATTAGGCTCTTTGCCATAAGCATAGTCACTTGATGCAAATCGGTCGTCCCAAAAGTCAACAGGATTATTCATTATTAAGCCTTATTGTTATCAAAGTTAGTAGGGTTGCTAGTCTGATTTATCTGATAACTTCTCTGGTTTTGCCATCCACTCTCTGCCTTTTAACATGCCTAACCAATAAATAGGCGGCAACAACTTTTCTTTTAGTAGCCAAGCAAGTCTAGATGGGCGTTTACCATTAATAATCCATGACGGAAAGCTATTCATTACTTTACCACCATAACCAAATTCAGCTAATACGACTTTGCCAAGTTCAACAGTCAGTGGACAGCTACCATAACCGTTATATATAGCTTGATATTTAGATAATCCTCTCGCATATAAAAGATTAGTAGCAACAACTGGTGCCTGCATTCTTGCAGCAGCAGCCGTTTTTGCGTTTGGCGCATTAGTAGCATCACCTAATGCAAAAATATTACTAAACTTTTTATGCTGTAGTGTTGATTGGTCAACATCTATCCAGCCATTTTCATCGACAAGTGGGCTCACTTTAATAAAATCTGGAGCAGATTGAGGGGGCACGACATGCAACATATCAAATTTAACTTTTTCCACAGATTCATTTTCGCCATTAACCACTTTAAAAGTCGCTATTTTTTGCTTTCCATCAACAGCAATTAACTCATGATTGAAATTCATATTGACATCGTACTTTTTAATATACTCTAGTAGAGCAGGTACATACTCTTTAACACCAAAAAGAACTTCGCCTTTATTGTAAAACTCCACATCTATATTATTAATTACTTTGTTTTTAAACCAGTAGTCGGATGATAAATACATGGCTTTTTGGGGAGCTCCGGCACACTTTATCGGCATTGGTGGCTGAGAGAACACCGCCTTTCCCTTCTTGAGGTTTTGCACCAACTCCCAAGTATAGGGTGCTAAATCGTACCTATAATTTGAGGTTACGCCATTTTCACCTAATGTTTCGCTGAGCCCATCAATTTTATGCCAATCAAGCTTAATTCCAGGACATACTACCAAATGTTCGTACTTAACCGTTCTACAACCGTCAATTATTATCAAGTTTTCATCGGGTATAAATGCAGCTGCTGCACCTTTAAGCCACTTTACACCATCAGGTATTACCGACGCTGTAGTTTTAACCGTTTGTTCAGGAGTAAAAACCCCTCTGCCAACTAATGTCCAACCAGGTTGGTAATAATGTATTTCATTGGGCTCAATGATAACTATTTCACTCTCTGGTGAACGTGACTTAATACTCGCAGCAACAGCGACACCACCTGCCCCAGCACCTATTATCACAATAGGGTAAGCAAAATCAGCTTTACTGATTTGCGTTTCACCATTATTTTTTAAACGTCTAATAACGCCACTTAAATCATAGCCCGCTTTTTGTGATAAATTTAAAATCTCTTCATGAGAATATGTTTTTGGTGCACTCATGGCCCATAACGTGATTGAGCGAGTACCTGTTCTACAATAAGCTAAAATAGGTTTCGGTAAGTCTCTAACAATATTTTCAAAGTTTTTAATATCATCATCGGTCACCTTACTACTTACAACAGGTAAGTAATGGCAATTTAAGCCTAAATTATTTGCTTGTTTTTCTATTGCAGCAAAACTAATTTGATCAGCCCCCTCACCATCAGGTCTATTACAGACAATAGATTTAAAGCCTTGCTCTTTTATATGCTGCAAATCGTTCAGCGTTATCTGTGCTGATACAGATAATTCAGGTGTTACTCGCTTAAAGGTCATAATCGTTCACCCTCACTATTTGCACTAACCATTGAATAAAGAATCCCTGAACGAGTGCCCGTTCTGCAATATGCAAGAATAGGTTTTGGTAGCTTACTAAGGGCAAACTCGAATTCTTGCTTGTTTTCTTCTGTAATAGCACCGCTAATGACTGGTAAATAATAAGTTAATATACCAAGCTCATGAGCTTGTTCATTAATAGAAGAAAATGAGGGCTGTGTTTCGCACTCACCATCGGGTCTGTTACAAATAATGCTCTTAAACCCCATTTTTAATATTTCCGTACAGTCTTCAATATTTATTTGGGGTGAAACCGATACATCATCAGATAACTTTTTAATATTCATAACATCTCTCCAACTATATTGAATTAACAGGAACTCTAATAAAAGGTTTGCCTGTCTGTTCAGATATTAAAAATTGGCCATTTCTCAAGTTACATTGAATTGCTGGTAGTAGTAATTTAGGCACTGCTAATGTCGCATCTCTTTTTTCACGCTTGGTAATGTATTCTTGCATTGTTACACTTGGCGAGACTTGAACATTTTCAGATTTGGCTTGAGCAATTGAAATACAAGAGAGTGGTGATGAACCTTCTTTAGGGTAATCATGACCTAAGTAAACCTTTGTATCATCACTCAAAGTAAAGAATCGCTGGATTGTATTATATAAATCTTTTGCACTACCGCCTGGGAAGTCACATCTAGCAGTCCCAAGGTGGGGTGCAAACATGGTGTCACCGACAAAAATTGAGTTATTAACTAAATAGCTTGCGCAAGCAGGTGTATGACCCGGTGTATGCCAAACGGTTACATTAAGATCACCAATATTAAATGTATCACCTTCTTCAAATAATACATCGTACTGACTTCCATCGCTTGGCGTGTCATCACACATTTCGAATACAGGTAACCAAGTATCTAATACTTCTTTGATACCGCTGCCAATGCCTATTTTTCCTCCAACCTTTGTTTTTAGATAGTGGGCAGCTGTTATGTGATCTGCATGAACATGAGTCTCTAAAATCCATTCATTCTGTAAATTGTTGCTATTAATAAACTCAATCACTTTGTCTGCATTAACAGTTGATGACTTTCCTGAAAAAGCGTCATAATCAAGTACAGAATCAATAACAGCGCACTTACTTGTTGCTTTATCAACAATAACATAAGTAAAAGTAGCGGTTGTTGTGTCGTAAAATGTTTCAACGTTCATAGTTTTTTCCTTCTAGATTAACTCTTTAGAAATAATAAAAATGGCGATTATCAAAGTGAAAAAGGCAAAGAACTTTTGCAATGAAGCACCGTCTAATTTACTCGCTACTTTTGTTGAAATAGCCATACCGATAAAGGTGGCAACGAGCATAAGTGGAAGCAACGGCACTTCGAGAGAAATACCTGCTTGTAAATCGCCAACAAATCCGAGTAATGATTTAAGCGCAATAATAAAAAGTGAAGCACCAACCGCGTTTTTCATCGGCATACCTAAAAACAAAACAAGTGCAGGTATAATTAAAAAGCCACCTCCAGCCCCTAAAACACCTGTCACTAAACCAACTACAGCGCCTTCAGTCATTATTAAAGCAACTCTAGAACTAGAGTTTGAGATAGCAGGTGCGGAGTTAGTTACAGTTTGAGATTTATACGCTTTACGTAACATCATTACAGCCGATGCCAACATTAAGATGGCAAATAAAACCATAATCGCTGTATTTTTAGTGATATGTATGGGCGACAAAAGTATGTCGTCAGGGATATTTGGCATTAAAAAAGCACGAGTAAGATATACAGCTACAATTGACGGTATCGCAAAAAGTATTGAAGCTTTTATGTCAACTAGCCCTTCACGAAAATATCGAATTGCTCCAAATGCAGCTGTAGCTCCAACTAAAAGTAATGAATATCCAGTTGCGATATCTGGTGAAATTCCCATTAGGTAAACAAGTATAGGAACTGTAAGTATTGAACCCCCTCCCCCTATAACACCAAGAATTAGCCCCATAAAAACGGCCATTAAATATCCAAGAATAACCATACCGCAAACCTCAAACCAAAAAGAATATAATAT
>NZ_JASDDA010000084.1:0-5048 GCF_030407645.1 Pseudoalteromonas sp. APC 3495
CCTCGAACCTCGAACCTCGAACCTCGAACCTCGAACCTCGAACCTCGAACCTCGAACCTCGAACCTCGAACCTCGAAATACGCTGTTGCAAACACGTATTAAAGATTTACAATACAATAAACAACACCGCTAAACTGCTTAATAACACTATCAGGAGTTAATATGGATTCAATACTCAATTGGCTGAATGAAAATTCAGGCTTAATCTTACACTACGGTATTCAGGCAGTTATAGCGCTTGTTATATTTTTACTTGGTGGACGAATTGCTAAATTTTGTGCAAAGTTAACCGAAAAAGCATTCGACAAGAAAAAAGTAGATAAAGCGGTTTCATCGTTTGTCTCTAGTATTGTATATGCCATTGTATTTGCAGCCACTATTTTAATGGCGCTGTCACAAATTGGCATCGAAACCACATCATTCATTGCTATTTTAGGTGCGGCAGGTTTAGCCGTTGGCTTAGCACTGCAAGGGTCGTTATCTAACTTTGCGTCAGGCGTATTAATTATTCTACTTCGCCCATTTAAATCAGGTGACTACGTTGAAGCGGGCGGTAAAGCCGGTACGATTAAAAAAATCGAAATATTCTCAACTGAAATGCGCACACCCGATAACAAAGTTATTGTAATGCCTAATTCAAAAATCATGTCAGATGCGATCATTAACTACTCGCGCGAATCAACACGCCGCGTTGATCTTGTGATTGGTGTTGGCTACGACGCCGACTTACGAAAAGCAAAAGAAGTACTTAAATCAGTGCTTGATAACGAATCGCGTATTTTAAAAGATCCTGCATACAATGTATCAGTTTCTGAACTTGCCGATTCAAGCGTTAACTTTATAGTGCGCCCGTGGGTTAACTCAGAAGATTACTGGCCAACATATTGGTCGTTAATGGAAAACATTAAAATAGCGTTAGACGACGCAGACATTACCATTCCATTCCCGCAAATGGATGTACATTTACACAAGCAAGACTAATTTTTTAAAATACTTATTTATTAAGGCTGCGCTCAAATTCGATTTATTAATATGCGCGCTGCCTTTTTAATAGGTATTAATACATTTTTTACAGGGTTATTTTTTAATGAAACTTAAGCTTTTATCGATATTAGTAGCAGCCTCAGCTACAACCAATGCATTTGCATCAGAAGATGAGCAAAAAACCTGGGAAGTTACCAGCGAAGTAGGCGCTATTATTACCAGCGGTAATACCGAAACAACGACCTTAAAAGGCGGTATTAAAGTATTACATAACTTAGAAAGCTGGAATAACGAGTATAAGTTAGACGGCATCTACAAAGAAGATGAAGTAGAGAACGAAAACGGCATAAAAGAAAAACAGCGTACTAACGAAAAGTACTCTATTTCAGCACAAGGTAATTACAAGTTAAATGAAAAGCACGCCCACTTATTTATTTATGGGTCACACGTATCTGACTACTTTGGTGCATACCGAAGTGAGTCGGTTATTTCAGCGGGTTATGGTTTACGTTTACTAAACGAGTCAAACATGAAACTAAATGCTGAAATTGGTCCAGGTTATAAGTACTTTAAATACCCAGATGTAAGCGAAGAGGTTGATGAGAACGGCAACTCACTAGCGGGTGAATACGAAGGCGAAGTAATTGCTTTAGGTAAATTAGACTTTAGCTGGAAAATTTCAGACAACGCGCGTTTTACCCAGTTAGTATCGGTAGAATATGGTGATACCAATACCAAAACTCGCTCAGAAACTGCGCTACTTACTAAAATTAATGGCTCATTACAAATGAAAGTAGCCTACAATATCACCAATAACTCAGATGTGGCTGATGACAAAGAAGCAACCGACACTGAGACCTCATTAACATTGGTTTACAGCTTTTAACATCAAGTAGTAAATTAATTGTAATAAAACTATGAAAGGGGCTAAAGTCCCTTTTTTATTTGCCCATAAATAATGTATGATACTCACCAATTTTGGTTGTAGACCTAGGGAAATACCTACTCGTGAACGTTATTAAACATTTATTAAGTGCTTTTGTACTTATATGTAGCTTTAGCACATTAGCATTTGCGCCAACAGCCGCTCAACTAGAGCAGTTTCAAAAGTTGCCTAAGTCTCAACAGCAGGCACTTGCAAAGCAATATGGCGTAGATATTTCAAGCCTTGAAGGTGCAGGCAATGCCAGTGGCAAAAATAACGAACAAGATAAACCCACAGTAGGTGAGCGTAATACCGCCGACGAACAAGCTTTTACAGATGAAGAACGCTTTAAGCCAGAAGATAACACGGTAAAACCATTCGGTTATGACTTATTTGCCGGCGAACCCACCACATTCATGCCCAACGAAAACGCCGCAGTACCCGATACGTATTTAGTGGGGCGTGGCGATCAGCTATTAATCAACTTTTACGGTAAAGAAAGCGCAAGCTACGAAGTCATCGTTGATAGGGAAGGACGTATTAACATTCCCGACTTAAGTCCTGTTCAGGTAGCTGGTTTAACCTTTGCTGAAGTTAAAGAGTTAATAAAAGTAAAAGTTGAACAAGAGATTATAGGTGTTAAAGCGTTTGTCTCGCTTGGTAAACTTCGCAGTATTCGTATTTTAGTATTGGGTGAAGCATACAAACCAGGTAGCTATAGTGTGTCGTCATTGACTACAGTGTCGCATGCATTATTTGTAAGTGGTGGCGTGTCTGATATAGCCTCACTGCGTAATATTCAAGTAAAGCGCGGTGGTAAGGTTGTTACTAACTTTGATTTATACGATTTACTTATTCGCGGTGATAGCAGTAACGATATTATTTTAAAGCCGGGTGACGTGGTATTTATACCGTCGGTTGGCGAGCAAGTAACCGTTGATGGTTTAGTAAAACGCCCTGCTATTTTTGAGCTTAAAAAAGGCGAAACGGCAGAACAATTATTAAAAATGGCGGGCGGCATCAAGCCAAATGCTTACGCTAAAAGCGTGATAGTTGAACGTTTTAATAACCAACATAAAGAAGTGCTTTCGGTAGATTTTAGCAAAGAGCAAGTTAACTACATTCCAAAAGATGGCGATCGTATTCGCTTTAGCGCGATTGGTGAGCAATACCAAACTTCAATTAGTTTAATTGGTGCTGTAGTACGCCCAGGTAATTACCAGTGGTACAAGGGTAAACGTATTTCAGACATATTAGGCTCAGTACGTGGTGACTTACTACCACAGGCCGATTTAGATTATGCGCTAGTAGTGCGCGAAACCAACGTAAATGGTGATATTGAAATTCACCAGTTTGATTTAGCAAAAGCCATTACAAAAAATACTGAGAACAACTTACAACTTAACCCTAACGATAAAATTATTGTATTCAGTCGTTTTGAAGAAAAAACTTTAGAAGAAATAGCGCTTGCAAATTTAGCGTTAACTAAAGAGCAGCAAGATCAACAACGCAAAGCAGAGCTTTGGCATGAATACCAACAAAAAGAGTTTGAAAAATACGTTGGTGTGGCGGTTAAAAAGTCAGAGTTTGAAGAGGTAAATCCAAATTTAAGCATGGCGGAAATGCTTGAGAAAAAGCTTAAAGAGCAAGAAGAAAATGCGCAAAGTTATGCGTTGTTTAGCCGCCATAATTTACTTAAACCCGTAATTGCTAAGTTAGAGCAGCAGGCCGGTGTAATGCAGGCGATGCAAATAGTGGAAATTAGCGGCAGTGTAATGTACCCAGGCATTTACCCGTTAATGGAAGGCGGTGAAGTAAAAGACCTAATTACTGCAGCGGGTGGCTTGTTAGAGTCGGCTTATACACAACAAGCAGAAGTAACAAGAATTGCCAATAACGATGTATCAAACATTGAGCATATTAAGTTTGACCTTAAAAGCGCCATGCAAGGTAAAACAGCATCTAATATTTCATTACAAAGTAAAGACAGCGTAAATATATTTGCTATACCAAATTGGCAAGAAAACTTAAAGGTAGAGCTTAAAGGTGAGCTTAAATTCCCAGGGACTTACACTATTCGCCGTGGCGAAACCTTAAGTAACTTACTTGAGCGCGCAGGTGGTTTTTCACAGTTTGCAGCAACCAATGCCGCTGTATTTACTCGCCAATCGATTAAAAAGCAAGAGCAACAACAGCTAGCGCGTTTATCTACCGAGCTTCGCCGTGATATAGCATCAAAAAGCTTTCAAAGTTCAGTTAGTAGCAACACACTTACTTACGATGAAATGAATAAGCTTTTGAAGGATTTAGCAAACGTAGATGCCGTAGGCCGTTTAGTTATAGATTTACCGCTTATTGTTAACAATGAGCAAAACCTAGTACTGCAAGATGGCGATGTACTTTATGTACCGAGTGAACGCGACTCAATTAGCGTAATAGGTGAGGTTAATTACTCTACATCGCACCTATATAAAGCAGGTATAAGCGTAGACGAATATATAGACCTAAGCGGTGGCTTAAAAGAGCGCGCTGCTGATGACCGTATTTACATTATAAAAGCCAACGGCTCAGTAAAAATACCAAATACCGGCAACTGGTTTGCAGTTAATAACTCAAACCAACTTGAACCTGGCGATACCATTGTTGTCCCACTAGATGCAGGCCATATGGATAAGCTAACGCTTTGGAGCACCGCAACACAGATTCTATATCAACTAGGTGTAGCAGTAGCAGCCATAAGCGGTATTTAATATAATGTAGCGCGGGTTTATCCCGCGCTTATGTAGCAGCGACTTTATGTCGCGTCTGTTAGTGATTTTATTCACCACAGAGGGTAAAGAGAACACAGAGGAAGAGATCAAAGTTAAAGGCTTTTATCAATATAAGCTTTTCTTCTCTGTGTAGCGCGCAGCGCCTCGGTGTACTCTGTGGTTCAAAATGGTTTTGTAAACGGGGCTTTATGCCGCGCAAATGTAGTAGCAGGTTTGGTGTTACGAGGGACGAGCTAAAGTTCCTAAAACCTAAAACAATAACTTGACCTAATGTTCTAGTTATTCAATTTTTGATAGCTGATAGCTGATAGCTGATAGCTGATAGCTGATAGCTGATAGCTGATAGCTGATAGCTGATAGCTGATAGC
>NZ_JASDDA010000085.1:0-4736 GCF_030407645.1 Pseudoalteromonas sp. APC 3495
ATAAATAAACAAATTTACTCTGCTTTTTTAAGTTAACAATTTTTTATATTTCTATCCTGTAATTTCAATACACCCCTTACTAAACCTGACTCTTAGATTAATTGCCTGACTAGTTGCTATTTTTTTAGCTGCGCATTTTAAAAAATACACCTTGTTTATTTTTCATACTCACCTTGCTTATTGTTTATTTTTTAACTAGTTATTAAAGAGCTGGAATAAAAATAACTCACAGCTTAGTCGTTTTGAGAACACACATTTACTAAATCCAGCACCCTTATAAAAAATAAAAATAACGAATAGGCGTTTAAGCCGTATGCCTCTTCGCTTTGCGTCAGCAATAGCATCAAAGGAGCCGTCACATGGGTAAGCTGAGTTCTTCCTTGTGGCTTATATTGTTTGTTTTTTCGCAGAATGTGCTTGCTAATAGCCAATATAATATGCGTAAAGGCGTAACCGATATAAGTAATAATGTATACCAACTGCACATGACTATTTTTTTAATATGTTGTGTGATTGGGGTGATCGTGTTTGCCATTATGTTTTGGGCACTCATTCATCATCGCAAATCTAAAGGGGCTGTCCCTGCCCAATTCCATGAAAGCACCAAAGTAGAAATACTGTGGACTGCGATCCCTTTTGTCATATTAATTGTTATGGCCATTCCTGCGACTAAAACCTTAATTGCCATGGAGGATGCCAGCAAAGCTGATCTCACCATTAAAATTACAGGCTCACAGTGGAAGTGGCATTACGAGTATATGGGGGAGGACGTTGAGTTTTATTCCATGCTAGCTACACCTCAAAATGAAATAACCAACCTTGCTGATAAAAACCCGAATTATTTACTCGAGGTCGATAAACCGCTGGTACTACCAATTAATCAAAAAGTACGTTTTTTAATGACTTCAGATGATGTTATTCACTCATGGTGGGTGCCTGACTTTGCCGTTAAAAAAGATGCAAACCCTGGGTTTATTAATGAAACATGGACCAATATTAATGAGGTTGGTACTTACCGTGGGCAGTGTGCAGAGCTTTGCGGTAAAGATCATGGTTTTATGCCTGTTGTGGTAGAAGCTAAAACAGAAGAAGACTTCAAAACGTGGTTAGCAGAGGCTAAACAAGCCAAGCAAAAAGCAGCTGCAGCAGACGCTGCGTTATTAGACCAAGTTGTACCAAAAGAAGAGCTGATGGCGCTTGGTGAGCAGGTTTATATGGCGAGCTGCGCGGCGTGCCATCAGCCAACAGGATTAGGCTTGCCGGGTGTTTTTCCGGCTCTTAAAGGCAGCCCAATAGTCATAGGTGATATCAAAGGGCATATAGATATTTTGCTCCACGGTAAACCAGGTACGGCTATGCAGTCTTTCGCAAAGCAATTATCAATCAAGCAAATAGCAGCTGTTATTACCTATAAACGCAACGCGTGGGGTAATGACACTGGTGATGTAATTCAACCGAGCGAGATACAAGCGGCACTGGATGCTGATGGGGAGGCTAAATAATGAGTAGCATTGCAGAACAACCTAATACCAATGAGGCTCATCATGCCCATCAACCTGCCACAGGCTTTAAGCGCTGGTTATTTACAACCAACCATAAAGATATAGGTAGCTTATATTTAATTTTTTCACTCACCATGTTTTTAATTGGTGGGGCAATGGCGATGGTTATTCGAGCTGAGTTATTTCAGCCGGGCCTACAACTGGTTGATCCTCACTTTTTTAATCAAATGACCACAGTGCATGGTTTAATAATGGTGTTTGGTGCGGTTATGCCAGCCTTTACCGGCTTGGCAAACTGGATGATCCCGCTAATGATTGGTGCGCCAGATATGGCCTTACCGAGAATGAATAACTGGAGCTTTTGGATTTTACCGTTTGCGTTTTTAATCCTATTAGCTTCATTATTTATGCCTGGTGGTGGCCCTGCATTTGGTTGGACCTTTTACGCGCCGCTTTCCACCACTTATAGTAACGACAACACAGCAATGTTTGTATTTGCTGTGCATATTATGGGTATTAGTTCGATTATGGGGGCCATTAATGTGGTGGTCACCATAGTAAATATGCGTGCTCCGGGTATGACGTGGATGAAGCTGCCGTTATTTGTGTGGACATGGTTGATCACGGCGTTTTTACTTATTGCAGTTATGCCGGTACTTGCTGGTGCAGTTACTATGGTGCTCACCGATAAATACTTCGCGACCAGTTTCTTTGATGCCGCTGGTGGTGGCGATCCGGTGATGTTCCAACATATTTTTTGGTTTTTTGGTCACCCTGAAGTTTATATTATGATTTTGCCTGCCTTTGGCATTATTTCTACGATTGTTCCCACCTTTTCACGTAAAAAACTATTTGGTTATGCCTCTATGGTGTATGCCACCTCCTCCATTGCCTTGTTGAGCTTTATTGTGTGGGCGCATCATATGTTTACCACTGGTATGCCCGTGGCGGGTGAGTTGTTTTTTATGTACGCGACTATGCTGATATCGGTACCTACCGGCGTAAAAGTATTTAACTGGGTAGCGACTATGTGGCGCGGGTCTATTAGCTTTGAAGTGCCAATGCTGTTTAGTATCGCATTTATTGTGTTGTTTACTTTAGGTGGTTTTTCGGGGTTGATGCTAGCGATTACACCTGCCGATTTCCAATATCATGATACCTATTTTGTGGTTGCACACTTTCATTATGTACTCGTAACGGGCGCGGTGTTTTCTATTATGGCGGGGGCTTATTATTGGCTGCCAAAATGGACCGGAAACATGTTCAATATTACCTTAGCAAAATGGCATTTTTGGTTGTCGTTAATAAGTGTAAATGTGCTGTTTTTCCCAATGCATTTTGTGGGGTTAGCCGGTATGCCACGCCGTATTCCAGATTATGCGCTACAGTTTGCTGATTTTAACGCCATTATTAGTATAGGTGGGTTTGCCTTTGGTTTATCGCAATTATTATTTGTGGTGGTTGTGTATAAATGTGCAAAAGGGGGCGACAAAGTGCCTGCAAAAGTTTGGGATGGAGCTGAGGGGCTTGAATGGGAAGTTGATTCACCTGCGCCTTATCATACGTTCTCAACGCCGCCGGACATTAAATAATGACTCACTTGCCGTTATTAAAAAAGCTGGTGGTGATTTGCATTGCAATGTTTGCATTTGCATTTGCCATGGTCCCTTTGTATGACGTGTTTTGCGATATAACGGGGCTTAATGGTAAGCCCTCGTTAGAGCAGGCACAGCAAAGTACCTTGGTCACTGAAAATAGAGAAGTCAGCGTTAGTTTCACTACGCATGCGCAAAGTGGTGCGCCTTTTGAAGTTAAATCTAAAGAGTACAGTGTAGATGTAAAGCCTGGGGCTATGCGTGAAGTTAAGTTTAGCGCTAAAAATAACAGTAATGAAGATAAAGTAATGCAGGCTATACCGTCGGTAGCACCAGGAAAAGCGGCCAAGTATTTACACAAAATAGCGTGTTTTTGCTTTGATCAGCAACCGTTAAAGGCAGGTGAAGAGCTGGAGTTTACATTATTGTTTTATGTAGATACTGAATTACCCAGTGATGTAGAAGAGTTAACCCTGTCTTATACCGTATTTGATATTAGCGAGCGGCTAGTAGCCAGTAATAACTAGCTTATAAAACTAGTGAAAAACTAGGAGCAAATAAAATGAATCAAAAATATGAACATTATTATGTACCAGAGCAAAGTCCATGGCCAATAGTTGGGGCAGTTGCGTTATTTTTTATTGCGGTAGGCGCAGCCTTAACCGTAATGGATATGGGCAAAGAGGGTGGTAATGGCGTTTACTTGTTATACGTAGGTATAGCTGTACTCCTTTACATGCTGTTTAGCTGGTTTAAAAATGTCATACACGAGTCTGATCAAGGGCTTTATTCTGCACAAATGGACCGTTCTTTTAGGCAAGGTATGAGCTGGTTTATTTTTTCAGAAGTGATGTTCTTCATGGCATTTTTTGGGGCGCTTTTTTATGCTCGCATGTTTTCTGTGCCTTGGCTTGGAGGTGCGGATAACAACGCCATGACAAATGAAGTATTGTGGCCGACGTTTGAAGCCATGTGGCCATTGCTAAATACCCCAGGAGGCACTTCGACCCAAGCGATGGGCTGGCAAGGGTTGCCGCTTATCAACACCCTTATTTTGCTGGCCTCGTCGGTAACTTTACATTTTGCCCATGTGGCGATGGAAAATAATAAACGTACCCCACTCAAAGTATGCTTGGGAGCGACCATTTTACTCGGAGTGTGCTTTTTAGGGCTGCAGGTAGAAGAGTATATATATGCTTATAACGATCTTAACTTAACCCTTGATGCGGGCATTTATGGCAATACCTTCTTTTTGTTAACCGGCTTTCACGGCATGCACGTCACCTTAGGAACAATTATTTTATTGGTGGTGTTTTTACGCATTATGAAAGGACATTTCACTAAAGATAAGCACTTTGCCTTTCAAGCTGCAGCTTGGTACTGGCATTTTGTTGATGTTGTTTGGCTGTGTTTGTTTGTATTTGTGTATGTGCTTTAGTGATTAAGGGAGACTGATTTGCCTTAATAAAACCAAGTTTTAGTGCGGCAATCACCATCACTAATACCACAACAGAAAATAACACCCGACGCCCTAAAAAGTGAGACATAGGGCGTCCATTGGTTTTCCCTGACACCATAATTAATAAAGCACGAAATAAATTAAATAATATAAATAATAACAGTAGAACAATAATAAGTT
>NZ_JASDDA010000086.1:0-3983 GCF_030407645.1 Pseudoalteromonas sp. APC 3495
CTTTTTTATTATTGCCTTGCTTATTTTTAATTTTTTTATCGACCCTACAGCGTTTTTTGGGATTTGATATAGAATTAACTTTAGTTAATGCATTTAAAAGTGCTGTTGTAGGTTTAATTGTTTTATTAATTCTATCAATCCCGACTAACATAGTTATAGAAGCTAATTTAAAGAGCAAAGGCTACATTTATTGTAATTGGTACACTGGTGCTTCAGTTCGTGATCCTGATGTTTGGTTGAAAAACGATGAGTTATGCTTACAAGATGGCTCTGTAATCACTAGTGATATTTATGATTGGTTTGAAATGCATAATGAGCAAGGAACTGAACCGACTCTAAATGAATTAGAGTCTTTTATTAAAAAGACAAGAATGGAACTTGGTAGATAAAATAAAGCAGACCTAATAATTCGGCTATATGTTCGAGATGTCTACAGCCAGAATTTTGCAATGGCTACCCACAGTCATAATTGACTCTTATCCTGGAATACGCGCTCACCTTACAGGTACCCGTTATTTGGCTAGTAACCCTAAGCTATTCACTATAGGTGTGGGTAAGCTCGAAGCAGCCAAAGCGATGAAAACCGGCTTCGTTATTAGTTTAATTATTTCAGTGACATTTCATGCAATCGACCAAGCTTTAAATGACCAAAAAACATGGCATTACTTAGTTGCTGGTATAGCTGTAGATATGGCCGTGGTTGGAGCAGCTATAGCTACGACAGTGGCTGTAACGCATATTGCAACGGCCTTTGCTGGGGCTGTTATTGTTATCAGTGCTGTAATACCCCTTATTATTGTTGTTAGTGTAGGGCTCGCTTTTACTGATCTCACAATGGTTTTTTCAACAGACCCAATCGTAGATGCTATCGCATTTAAGCTGAGAAAAATTGAAAGCGATATTAGCTCTGGAATAATTAACATAAATAAAAAGCTGAAACAGGGTTTTTCTGAAGATCCCTATGCCTTTTTTAATTCTTTATTTGGGTTGCCATCTATAAATCTAAATAGTAATAAAAATGAGCTATAAACAATGTCTATTTTAGAATGGGAAAAATCCGAGGAACGTTTTACAGAACAAAGCTTCGAGCATAAATTAACTGTTGTGATAGGCCTGTTTGCTTTTATATTATTTACAATTGCTTTATTTTACTTCTCTTATTATGGGTTTGTTGAAAATGTTTATTTTGATGAGTCGCTTTATTATATTCGAGAAAGCGGCTTGTTGGCTCCGATAATAGTAATGGCTCCATTTCCTGTTTTAATGACAATTGCAGGTTTACAAAAAGTATTGAACTTCCGCAATGAAAAAACAATAAGGTTAATGGTAAAGCTTATGCTGCGCGCAATACCTTTATATATAATTTTATCTATTGCTAATAGTTTTTATATTGAGTCTAAATTAACACTCGAGGGATATAGCTTTTGTAATTGGTATACCAGTCCATCATTAAGAGATCCCGATGTTTGGCTAAAAAATGATGAATTATGCCTACAGGGTGGTTCCGTCATAATCAGTGATGTTACCGATTGGTTTGAACAGAAAAACCAACAAGGTATTGAACCTTCCGTTGATGAGTTAAAAGAGTTTATAAAAATAACTCGAAAAAGGCGCGATGATTATATAAATAATATGTAGCGGCCAGTCCGTTTTAATGAGTAACAGGCCAAGCCCTATTAAAGCGAGTTTTATACTCGCTTTTTTATTGCTTAAATATTCTATAAATAAAAGTGCCATACTGTTGTCATCCCTGTGTGTTGATATTTAACTAATACAACACTAAGGAAAACAATAATGTTAAACAAATCAATAATAGCCCTTTCTTTGCTATCACTATTAACTGGTTGCTCACTAGATGGTGATGACGGTCAAAATGGCGCACAGGGTGTACAAGGTACAGCGGGTAATAATAGCGAAAACGGCACTAATGCAAATTCAGGTTTAAATATCAATCTTATTGGCCGCGCAGTACTCAATGCACAAAGCCCAGAGGGTGCAGCTGAAATAGTCGCCTACCAAGCCTCTAAAAAGTGGATTTATGCAATTAATAGCTCTGGCGATGAGGCAGTTGTGAATATAATTCCTGCCGATACGTTCGACACTGCAGCATTAGTAAAAGATAACGAAGGTATTGTAACCGCGACCAACTTAGCCTCTGCCATTACGCTCTCACTAAATGAAAATACGCCTGGTGATGCAAACAGCATAGCTATCGATGCAAATAACCAATTATTAGCGGTAGCAATGGCTGCTACAAACGTGGGCGAAGCTGGCCAAATAGCGTTTTACAATATTGGCGGAGATACACCAGTATTTATTAAAAATGTAACTGTAGGTGCCCTACCCGACATGGTGACATTTAGCCATGATGGTGCAAAAGTAGTGGTTGCTAATGAAGGTGAACCTAATGGCGACTACAGTATCGACCCCGAAGGCACAATTAGCATTATCGATATCAATAACGGCACTATTGCCGATACCGCTTTGAGCATAAACTTTCAAGCTTACAATAATAAGCAAGCAGAATTAGAAGCGCAGGGCTTAGTGTTTGCCAATCCTACTGGACGTACTATTAATGGTAATTTAATAAATACCACGGTTGCGATGGATTTAGAGCCAGAATATGTGAGCATTTCCAAGGATAATAAATACGCTTATGTCTCTATTCAAGAAAATAACGCTCTAGCCATCATCAACCTTGAAGATAATTCCCTTGAGCTAAAAGGACTCGGTTTTAAAGATTGGTCAAACTTACAATTTGACGCTTCAGACAAAGACGGCGGTGTTAACTTTAAATCATACCCTGGTTTATATGGCATGTATCAGCCAGATACAATTGCAAGTTTTAGTTGGAAAGGAGCCAACTTTATTGTATCTGCCAACGAGGGTGATGCACGCGAATACTTTTTTGATGCAAGCGATGAAGCTGATTGCATCGCTCAGGGCGGCCTTGATTATGACGCTAAAGATGGGTGTTTGGCATATATAGATGAAAGCCGCGCAGAAGATCTAGCTCTCGCAGCTAACTTCGATTACTTAAATAACGATGATAACGACATTGGTCGTTTAAAAGTTACAACAGTAAAAGGTGATAAAAATAACGATGGCCAATACGAATCGCTTTATGCTTATGGCGCACGGTCATTTACCATTTGGGATAGCAATGGGCTGGTGGTGTTTGACTCAGGCGATCAAATTGCACGAGTAACGGCTTCTGTTCATGGCAATGCATTCAATAATAATGAAGATGAAAATAAAGGCGATACACGTTCAGATGATAAAGGGGCAGAACCCGAAGCGCTAACATTAGGTGAGGTTGGCGATAGGTTATTTGCTTTTGTTGGCTTAGAGCGTATGGGCACAATAATGGTGTTTGATATAACCAACCCTTACGATGTGAAATTTCAAGACTACTTTTATAATCGTGGTTTAGAACCAAGTGCAGATATAAGTGGCGATCTTGCTCCTGAAGGAATGACATTTGTTCCTGCAGCGCAAAGTGCAACAAACGAAGCACTGCTTATAATCGGTAATGAAATCTCAGGCTCAATTGCCGTATGGGAAATAACAACTCAGTAATTAGTAAAGTTTTAAGTAAAAGCGATGTAGCGGTTATCTATAAATCGCTTTTACTTCCTCCCCTCTCAATAATCATGCCTTATGTGAATGCTTTTTAATCAAAAGCAGCCCTGCAGCCCTTTGTTTGTATGGATATTGTACTAAATTGAAATTAATTTAATAAAACTGAAATAAAGCATTGACCCTCTCCAGAATATCCCTATAATGCGCATCCACTGACCCGGCAGGCAGCAATGAAAAGCGCTGAACAAACGGTAAGTAAGTCGAGTAAAACTTAGCTTTTAAATCTTTTAAAAGAAACTAAAAATTAAGTATTGACAAAAAAACAGGAAAGCGTAATATGCGCAGCCCTAGCGAGATAAAGTTAAGCGCTTTAATCGCAACGTTCTTTAACAATATAAAGC
>NZ_JASDDA010000087.1:0-3369 GCF_030407645.1 Pseudoalteromonas sp. APC 3495
GATAGCTGATAGCTGATAGCTGATAGCTGATAGCTGATAGCTGATAGCTGATAGCTGATAGCTGATAGCTGATAGCTAAAACACGTTTTACACTCTGGAGTAATTATGTCTAATTGGATTGATGCCACAGTAAAGTCAGTTAAATGGTGGAATGAATCGTTATTTAGCTTAACGGTTAACGCCGATGTAGAACCGTTTAAAGCAGGGCAATTTACAAAGCTCTCTGTTATGGACGGTGAAAAACGCATTGCTCGTGCTTACTCGTATGTTAACGCACCAGATGATCCAAATTTAGAATTTTATTTAATTAATGTAGTCGATGGCCAATTGTCATCGCATTTAGCACAACTAACCCCAGGTGACACTGTACTAATAGAGCGCCGCGCTAGCGGTTTTTTTACCCTTGACGAAGTGCCAGCGAGTGAACAACTTTGGATGCTTAGCACCGGCACCGCTATTGGCCCGTTTTTATCTATATTGCAGCAAAGTGAGGTATGGCAAAAATACAAACATATCAACTTAGTGCATGGGGTTCGCCTAAATAGCGATTTAAGCTATCAGGAGCTAATTAATAAGTTATTAAAGGCTCATCCAAGGCAGCTTAATTATGTGCCAGTAGTTAGCCGTGAGGAGCCTTTACAAGGTTTAGCTGGGCGAATAACCACAGTGATAGAAAATAACGCGCTATCTGAACATGTGGGGCTGTGTGCTACTCCCAATAATGCGCAGTTTATGTTGTGTGGTAATCCGCAAATGGTTAAAGATACCAGTGAGTTATTAGTGGCTCAAAACTATAAGCGTAATCGTCGAAAAGAGCCGGGGCATATTACGGTTGAGCAGTATTGGTAATGAGCTATAACGCTATAATAACTATCTCATGAGGGTAAAATTTGCTATGTTGCGCGTTAATTGCATTTTGTCTTTGTACTTAGGAAAACCATGAAACCTTCATTCATTATATATGCGTGTTTATTCGCCGCTTTCACATTAAACTGTCATGCCATAGAGCAATCGGCATCATCAAACAATGCTGAACTGACACAGCCAGAAAAAGTACAGCCGCAACAAGATGCACTTGATACGTTAACTCAAGAGGCTAACATACCTAAACAACCCGATGTAAAGAAAGTGACTGCAGATGATTCTAAAGTACTTGGCAGCGAATCAACGAAGCCGGTTGAACAGCCTAAAAGTAAAGTAGATAAAGCACAAGCGGTCGTCGAGGCTGAGCAAGCAGTGACGCAAGCAAAAGAGGCACTTACAGCAAGGCAACAAGCCAAAGCAAAACAGTCTCGTGAGTCACTTGCTGTTATAGAGCAATTAGTTAAAGCCTACAACGCGCGTAACATTGAAGAATTTATTCGTATGTATGATGAAGATGTTGAGTTTTATATTTTCCCGAATGAGCTATTATTTAAAGGTAAAGAAAAATTAATTGCGCGTTATGGCATTATGTTTAAAAAGCTAAAGTGTCTTCACTCATCACCTATTAAGCGTATTGTGCATGGTGACATTGTGATTGACCATGAGCTATCAGAAACCTGCTCTAACGATCCGAACGTGATAGATAAACGTTCAGAGCTTATTTCAAGCTATCAAATTAAAGATGGCAAAGTGGTTAGGGTATTATTTTTTAGGTAATTATTAATTATGCAGCTAAGTGACGAGAAAAAAATTCGTGTAATGTATCGTGTAGAGCCCGGCTGTTTAGGCCCTGAGGGCGCAGACCACATTGAAGACTTTTGTCGCTTTGCGAACAAGCATATTAAGTCGCCTTATTATGCGCAGTTATTATTTTTACCTCGATACGACAAGCAAAAAGATGAGCGGCAATACAGCGTTAAAAACCGCAACTTATCTCAAGTGCAGGCTAAAGCGTATTTAAATCATTTTGAAATCAACATAGAAGACTTTGAAGAGCAGCTCGACGAGCTGCTTACTAAGTCAATAGACTTATACTTTAAACGCTAAGCTCTATTGACCTTTGTAGATTGATATTTGTTTAATCTAGAGGCAGTTTAATTGCGGCGCGAGCTTCTAACCTAGTGGGGTCGATAACTGCGCCTAAGTTATTCTACTGGCTTACATCCTTGTAATAATAAGTAAAAACTGAGCAAAACTTTCGCGTTCTGCTCACGCTTTTTACCACCCTCCCTGTAGGCTACGAAGTTTAGGCTTCGTTTGAAACTATCGCATTAAAGCTGTCGTTATCATGCAGACTGGCAAAGGCACTTTCATGAAGTAGCTCATTTCGTAAGTTGGGTGAGTATTCAAGCGACATTTTTATATCGGCTAGGGCATCTGCATGCTCATGCGTTAAAGCATACGCACAGGCGCGCTGCCAGTATGCGTAACCATAGTCGCTATCTATATCAATTGCTTGATTACAAAGCTCAATAGCTTGCTCAGTCTCATTTAATTCTAGTAAAGCATCCGCTTTGTAGGCAATGGCTTCTACATCTTCTGGTTTACGTTTTAAAATTTCATCGAATATTTCAATTTTATTCGCAATATCACTTTCAAGGTTGGCTCGCATCCATAACGAATGAACTTCATTAGTGATTGATATGCGTTCTTGGTTACTGAGTATTTCTTCAGAGCGTGCTCGCAGTTTTTCTTCTAATATTTTCAAGCGATCTTCATACTCATCAGTAATAACACTCACTCGGGTGTTTACTATATCTTCTACTTTGTTCTTTACATCACGTAACGAGTTCCAGCCCACTAATACCAAAATAGACGCGGTGGCGGTAATAATAAAAAATACATTATTAATGGTATCTGTGGTGTAGGTAAGCGCCCGATCGGCGGTGTCTAACTGTGCATGCGTAACTTGTTTGGTCACGTCTTCACGCAGTTTTTGTTGATCTTGGCGAACCGACTTTAATTCGTCGAGAATATAACGTTCAAGTAATGGTTTGTACAAAGGGGCTTCTAGCTGTGCTAATTCACGCTGTTGTTGCTCGTTGAGTGCTGCGGTGTTTTTATCAGCAGCTTGCACCGCAGATGAAAAAACACCAATAAATACAATAAATAGTAAAAAATAAAAACGCATTGATATGCCTAGTTAAAAAATTAGTTAATCGCTTTGTTAACTTTAACATGCGCACATCATTGGTACTAGGGTGAGGATAGGGAAGCTGGAATTAACTCAAAAATCTTTTATTACAGGCAAAAAAAATCCAGCCCAAGTTGGGCTGGAAAAAACTACATCAACATATCAAGGGAACAATAGGAGATAGGTGCTATTGTAAGTTTGCCTACCTGAATTTTTACTTAACTAAATTCAAATAGATAAAAATAAAAAAGAAATAAAGGTGCATAAGTAACTTATACACCTTTTATAACTATAATTTCATGGCGAAGGGG
>NZ_JASDDA010000088.1:0-3341 GCF_030407645.1 Pseudoalteromonas sp. APC 3495
GCTTAATCAACAACTAGAAAACAAGTTTTAAAGACAAAATATACTGAGAGAGAAAATAAAAGCTTATTAGCGTATAAGTTAAAAACACTTAACTTAATATCTGCAAGTAGGAAATAATTTGGTAGGGGCTTAAAAGCTAAAGATGTGATTTTTATAAATCTCGCCTTAATAATCACTAATGAATAAAAAGGCGAGGTTGGTAAAAAGTTACTTTACCTTATAAAAAAAAAGCCATTATTATAAATGCCTAAGATTTAATGTAATGTTCTATAGATGCCAATACTTTATCGGCCAATATTTTTGCATTTAGAAAGCTATTACTCTCGGTATAACATCTTAACTCAGGTGCGTTACCCGAAGGCCTTATATGCACAACGTCCTCATTACTGAAGGTTAAACGAAGGCCATCTATATCAATAACACTAGCTATTTTTAGATCCTCTAAGTTAAAAATCAACAAAAGCTTTTCTGGTTCTTGCTTCCCTAAATTAATAATAGATGAGCTCAATCCTTTATCGATATTTTGTAATCTATCGCTATGGGTAAAACGATGGGGCAAAAGCTCTAACGCTGACGAAAGCTTCTGATTGCCAATAAGGCTTAATACCGCTAACACAGGCAACAATGCATCTCTTGTAGCTAAACTAGTGATTTTTGTATTTTCTATATAGATATCAGAAGCTAATAAAAACCCGCCATTAGCTTCAAAACCAGCAACACTACTGTAATCTTCTTGAAGCGCTTTAAATGCCTCAATCACGTAAGGGGAACCAATTTTAGTGCGTATTACTTTTTTAAAGAATCCACTTTTCTCAATTGAACTAGTGCAACTTACAGGAACAGAAAGTGATTGAATCCCTAGACTTTTAGCTGCTAATAAACACAAAATATCACCGGTAAAGTAATTCCCATTTTCATCGGCAAGTAAAGGACGATCCCCGTCACCGTCTGTAGAAAATATAGCATCCAGCTTATATTCTGTAGACCAAACTTTCGCTTGCTTTCTATCAGATTCGCCTACAGCCTCAGTATCTATTGGTATAAAATTATCGCTGTAACCAAGGCAAACAACCTCTGCACCTAATGCTCTGAATAATAATGGATAAAGTTCTCTCCCAGCACTTGAGTGCTGATAAACACCAATTTTTTTATTCTTAAGTAAATCATTTGAAAAAACATTCAAGTAGCGTTCTAAATATAACTCAAAAGCAACTTTACTTGGTTCTGGCAAAGTGAAAAGTGAGACATTATTAACTTTAGCTTTAACTGATAAGATATTTGTTTCGTCTGCCTTAGTAATTTCACCTGTTTTGGTGTAAAACTTTAACCCATTGCGATCAAATGGGATGTGGCTGCCTGTTACCATTATTGCCGGTACTGAATCCTCTTGAGATTTAAAAGCAAGGGCAGGCGTTGGTATAACTCCGTAAAAATCAACCTCAACACCCATTGCTCTGGCAGCACTAAAACATGCTTTAGCAATTGCAGGACTACTTGGGCGATTATCAATTGCTAATGCAATTCGTTTTACCTCGCCTTGAGTGCTTAAAAATGCCAAGGTAAAAGCAAAGCAAACTTCATTTGAAAACTGTGTTACCAATCCTCTGGCTCCTGAAGTGCCAAACTCAATGCCGCTTTGTTCAATAAGAATCGAACTATCCATAGTGCCCTCTAAATATAATTACTATCAAATTACCCACTTTTATGTTCGGCCATATCTATCTTCAAAACGAACTATGTCATCTTCGCCTAAATACGAACCAGACTGCACTTCTATAAGTTCAAGGTTCACTTTACCAGGGTTTTCAAGTGCATGTACCGAAGTTATAGGGATGTATACGGACTCATTTTCTGTCAAGTATTGCTCTTTTCCGTCTAGGTGAACTTTTGCTGTACCCGAAACCACGATCCAATGCTCTGCGCGATGATGATGCATTTGAACCGACAACTTAGCACCTGGTTTAACTGTTATACGTTTTACTTGAAAGCGTTCACCGCTATCAACCGAGTCATATTTACCCCAAGGGCGATAGACTTCCCTATGAAAAGTAGCTTCGCTTCGGTGCTCATCTTTTAGCTGCTGTACTATTGCTTTAACTTTTTGTGATTCATTTTTATGTGCAACTAATACAGCGTCTTTAGTATTTATGATTACTAGGTCTTCAACGCCGACTGCTGCTATTAATTTGTCATCGCTATAAACTAATGTATTTTTTGTATTTATAGCTTTTACATCACCATTAAATGCATTGCCACTTTCATCTTGTTTTGATACTTCCCACAAAGCAGCAAAACCACCTACATCGTTCCACCCTGCATCCATAGGGACAACAACTGCATCTTTGGTATGTTCCATCACTGCATAATCAATAGACTCATCTGGACATGCTTCAAACGCAGCTTTATCAACACGAATAAAATCCATATCATCACTCTGAACTTTCATCGCACTTGAACATGCTGAATAAATATCAGGGCGGTATGTTTTTAATTCTTCTAAATAGCGACTCGCTTTAAATATAAACATGCCACTATTCCAGTAATAATTACCACTTTCTATGTACTGTTCTGCCACATCGAAACTTGGTTTTTCTACAAATTTATCAACTACAAAGCCTGTTTGGTATTGTTCACCACGTTTAATATAACCATAACCGGTTTCTGGCTTATCTCCAACAATACCAAAAGTGACTAGTTTTCCTCTCTTAGCCAACTCTGCACCATTTTTAACACTTTCCTGAAATGCTATTGGATTTTCAATAACATGATCAGCTGCAAGCACGAGTAGTAAAGCATCTTGATCATTTTCTATTGCTTTTAGAGCTGCTAAAGCAATAGCTGGAGCTGTATTACGTCCGACAGGTTCCAAGAATATACCTGAATGCTGAACATCTAGTTGACGTACCTGCTCAGCGGCAATAAAGCGATGTTCTTCATTACAGATAAGCATAGCTGGCGAATGCTCAATGCCACTTAAACGTTTGATTGTTTGTTGTAGCATTGTTGTATTTGAATCATCCAACGCTAAAAATTGTTTTGGATAATTGCCACGCGATAACGGCCATAAACGAGTACCTGAACCACCTGCCATAATTACTGGTAATATCATTATTATTCCTTTTGATATTAATTAATAAACTTTTTTCTAAATAAAAAATAAAGCACTAAAATTAAAGGGAGAGCAAAAGCCGAAAATAAAAGAACATTTAAAACGGCCTGTAAATAGTTGCTTGGAAAAACATAAGCTTGCTCAAAAAAGAAGAAATTAGTGTATGGAATTAAAATAATTAAACTTATACTTAAAAACTTAAAATCAAGCTTAGCTTTAAAAATATTGTTAT
>NZ_JASDDA010000089.1:0-3228 GCF_030407645.1 Pseudoalteromonas sp. APC 3495
ATTGTAAGTAATTAATAAAAAAAGAAAGAGTTAACAAACCACAAAGAACTAAAACGTTACCTAAGTAGATACCAATTAAAATTGCTAATATATTTAGAAAAGAAGAAAAAACGCCACACTTAAACATGTCCTTTGTCGCACCAAAAGCTTGATAAATTCCACCTGTAGAACTTAAAACCATTTGCAATGGAATTGTTACAGCGAGCACTTGTAATATAGGAATAGTTTGACCCCATTGACTTCCAAAGAGGATAAATATTACATCTTTTGCATTATAAAATAATATTGTAGATGCAAATATACCCAAGAGACTTAATTTAAAGGCCACTTTGTAAAACTCATTTTTTACAATTTCAGGTGTATCCTTATATTTGGTAAGCACTGGCTGTAATGCAGGTGTAATAGCAAAAGTGAACATTTGCAAAGGGTAGCGCATTAACTGATAAGATTTTTCATAAAACCCTACAGTTGCAACACCAAAATATCTAGCAATAAGTATGGTGTCTAAATTTCTTGAAAAATAGTTTACAACATTGAAAGCTAATTGAAACTTAGCAACACCCATTAAAGAGTTTATTGATTTTACTTTACTTCCAAGAAATGGCCTACCAACACCTGTTTCGGAGCTAAAATAATAATATGCAATAAATCTAATAATAGCGACTGTAACTATTTTAATACCTAAAGCCCTTTCTTCATAACCATTAAGATAAGTTATATAACAAGCTAATAAAGACATTAGCTCAGCAAAAATCTCAGCTCTGGCAACTAAAATAAACTTAGTATCTTTTTGTAATGAAGCAAGAGGCATAATACTAGATGCAGAAAAAACTATAGAAATTGCTAAGATGATATTTAAAAAATAATCACTATCAACTCTTAATAAAGAAAAAATAGATGGGCTCAGCAATAAATATGTAATAGTGGCGAATATACCGACTAATAATGTGGCACTAAATATTCCATCTCGCTCACTAACCGAGATTTCATCTTTATAAACTATCGCAGAGTTTAGTCCAGATGATGAAAGCATCTGAAAAAACATGACAAAAACTTGAATAGCTGCAACTTTACCAAACGTCGCGGGATCGAATAACCTGCTTAAAATCATAAGCGATATAATTTGAATTAAGTAGGTTGCATACTTTCCAGATAAGCTACTTAATATTGCACGATTCAACTTCTGAGTAACACTAATCTCGATCATAATTTGAAAAATTCTTTATAACTAAGAACTACCTTTTCAAAATCATAATTTAAAGAATAATTAATCTTTTTACTTATAAAGTCTTTTTTCGAAAGAGCCACAGCTAAGCTTTCGAATACATATTCTTCTGCGTTAATATACTTAAAAAAAGAATTAACCTTGTTATCCCAGCCTATAGCAAAGCAAGGAATGGAAAAACTTGTTGCTATGATATTTGCATGAAGTCTAAAGGCAATAAGTCCTTTTGTATTTCTTATAATATTTACAAGTTCAACAGTTGTACGAGGCCTTTCGGCAACCTCAAAGTCTAATAACTCTGAATCTAATATCGGTAATAGTTCAGAATGAAGATACCTTTCATCTTCTGTTGCACCATTTGTAAATAAAGTTGCTCTGAACCCAAGATTATTTATCATCTTAATTATCTCTAAATAGTGAAGACTTTTGTTATTCTCCCTTAAGCTCAATTTATCTGCGGAGTAATTCAGCGCATTCAGATCAGCAATTCCTACCCCAATAAAATTTTTATCGTCTTTTCTTTGCTTACTTTCAGTATATTCTTTTACATACAAAGACATTAATGCAGGGTCAGGTAATATAATACTATCTGTGTAATCAAAATACTTAGCCAAGTTTTCCTTAGATAACTCATCACGAACACTAACTAAAGATACAGTGTGTGAACGAAGCACTCTTCCCATTAGCGCCTTGCTTATCCAGTTCCATTTATTAGCAACACCAACAGAGATGATTTTTGTAGGTATATTATATCTTTCAGCAACCCTTATTAAAAAATACAACTTTATCGGAAAGTTAAGGTCTACATCACTAATTAATTGGCCTCCTCCAACACATAGGAGATCAGCATCCTTAATCCTTTTGCACAGATATTTTCTACCCTTAGTTAGGTATTTGAGAGTAAAAAAAGTTACAACAAAAAGTTGCCTAATAATCTTTGGTAATGACATAAAGAAATCAAGTTTATTTTCTTTATTTACAGATGTAGAAACTTCTGTTCTGTAAGATATGTCACAAATTGTTACTTCACAGTCAGATTCTCTGAGTAAAAAATCCTCTAAATTATCTGCAATTACACCATCACCTAAGTTGTCCGAATACGGGACTGCCGCTATAGTTACTTTCATCATTAATCTTCTAGTATTATGCTTTTTAGTTTGCTTGCTAAATTGTAATTAATTAAATCAACTTCCACTTTCTTGTGATTTTGGTATTTGGTTATAAAATCTAAAAATAGTTGGGGATTTTCTACGTTTAACATTAAAACCAGCGGATTCAACTTTATCTCTTCAGCTATTTGTAACTGATGATCGTCAGAAAACTCATCAAATTTTTTCAACCTCGGAATTATTACTGTCGGGGTATTATATTTTAAAGAATTAAAAATACTGCCAATGCCACAATGGCTAAAAACTATATCGCAGTTCTTATACAGTGACTCAGATTGATCCCTAGAGTAAAAATCTCTCTTTTCTCTATTTCCCGTCAGCTCAATCGGATTTGTATTACCATACTGCAAATAAACATCAAAAACTTCAGATACACTTTTCAAACAGCTTTCAACTAAGTTTAACATCCGGCTAAACTCAAAGTGGCATGTTCCGGTCGTTACATATATTGAACGTTTTCCCATAATACTCTACTCCTTGATACTTGTTAGCTACGTTTTCCCATTGGCACATGATTTTAGTAGCCAACTTAAATTTATATAAAAACTTCGCCGTATTAGACAATTCAACAACTCTTGATAATGTATCCAAATAGATAAACTTGATCCCTAAGATTTTTGCTACAATAGCAAAAGGAATACAAATAGGACCTCCGGTACTAAAAATTGCCGCGGGGTTAATTTTTTTTATAATTCGGTAGGCTTTAAAAATATTTTTTATATGGATTAAGGGGTTAAATTGAGTGCTATTAATAATCGTTACAGATTTAGCACCTAACTCTGCTTCAATCTTTATTGATGTTACTAAATGAAACTCATCAAATACACTCATAAC